>CAZEQD010000022.1:0-32519 GCA_964514305.1 uncultured Eubacteriales bacterium | reverse complement strand
TAAAGATGAGAGAGAAGCCTATAGCTTGGATGTAGATGCCACAGTCATTGAGGCCAAAAAGAGGGAGGCCCACTGAACTTACAAGAAGGTCAAAGTGTATCAGCCTATTTTGGAGTTTTTAAAAGAGAATTCTCTTTGTTTAGATTAAGAATTTCGCCAGCGCAATGAGCCTTCAGGCTCTAGGACAGTGGAGTTTTTAGAGAGGTGTGAAGAGAAGGGCAAAAAATATACGGTTACGGCTACAAAGGATAAAGGAGTATGGGAGGCTGTAAAAAGAGTTAGGGATTGGAAGAAACTTTTGACACTAGAGGAAGAGGAGACAGGAAGAGAAGTTGGCTCGGCCATTCATATTATGAATAAAACCCCTGTTGCTTTCAGGCTCATTAGAAAGCGTTGGCCCAATCCCCAGATGGATTTATTTCGTCTTGAGCAGTGGTGCTATCAGGTGATTTTAACCAATATGGATGAGCTAGAGCCTGAGGAGGTTGTCTGGTTCATAAATCCTATCGGCAATTTTGGGAGCAAGCTAAAATGAAAAAATCCTATGAAATTGGAGAAGGGATGAAAAAGTGGTGCCTGAGATTTATCTCTAAGCAAAAGTTGCTGATTTTCTTCTTGTTATTCTTCTCCGTAGGGGTCCATCAATTGGTTGCAACCAAGATAGTCTGTATTGAAAGCAAAACTGGAGCACCATATTTTGATTCCCAAGGACGGTTGAAAATAATCAGCTCCAATCCTCAGGGAATGATGAAGATGATAACTTTTGAATCAGAAACTCTAAAAGTTATGTCTGTGAAAAAAATTTTCAAAGCTGCGAATATTGAGTCTATTCAAGTTAAAACTGACAGATTAGGGAAAACTTGGGTAATATGGGAGAAAAGGCAACAAAAAAAAAGTGACCTTTACCTAGCTCTATTGCAAAATAATAATTTGGTTCATCCCATTTATCTAACTCTAGTTAATTACGGATTTAATTTTTCACCCTGTCTTGAAGTTTCTTTCCAAAATGAATTATGGCTGGCTTGGATCAATTACAGCCAAAAAAAATACTCAATTTTGGTTAAAAATATTACTACAGGTCATGTATGGTCAATTAATCCAACCTCTTCTTCCTTGCACAGTCCGCGGTTAATAATGGATGGGACTCAAAGACTATGGCTGTTTTGGGTCGGCCGCCTTAGAGAGCATGATGAAATACTTTATACTTACTTCGACGGTCAAAGCTGGCATAAAATTACAAGCCTTAATCAAGATCCTACAGTTCCCCATTTTTCGCCATCTGTCTGGTTAGATGTTAATGGTTTCCCTCATCTTATCTGGAGTTCTTATGATCATCAAGATTACGAATTATACCACTCTTCCTGGCAAGGGGACCGATGGCAAAAAGAGAAGCCTATCACTCATAATCGTTACCTAGCCGATACCTCTCCCTCTTCCTGCCTTTTTAGGAATAGCTTTCCCATAATTGCCTGGCTTAGATGGAGGTATGGTTTTCATGAAATTTGTCTTGCCTACAAAACTGGAAATCAATGGAATCCTGAGATTGTATTGGCTAAAGAAAAGGAGCCAATCAACTCCTTAAAACTCATTACTAATAGAGATAACCTAGGAATCTTCTGGCAAACTGAGACCAAAATCAAAACAACCCTAATACCTGGATATGAACTAACCAGCTCTCTTATCTTTAAGAACAAAATATTCAATATTTTTCCTAAGCATCCTTTAAAATCAGTTTATACGTTTAGTTTAGACAATAACAAATACATCGGCTTTGGCAATAGCATCACCTACGGCATAATAAATTATGAACCTGCCCCTGAGAAAGGTTATATTCCTCGGTTGGAAGCTCTGATTGATAATAATATTAGAGAAAGTCAAGTGATCAACCGTGGGATTGGCGGGGAAAAGACAGCCGAAGGTTTAAGTCGGATAAACACTGTTATCAACGAAGATCAAGCCAAAACGATATTTTTAATGGAAGGGACTAATGACATTAAAGATTTCGAGATCTCTGTGGATACAACGGCCTTCAATTTACAAGCAATGGCTAAACGTTGTTTGAATTTTGGACTTACCGTTTTCCTTTCGACAATTATCCCCAAGGAACCTTGGGATGGCTTAATAAAAGAAAGAATACTCAATCTGAACCAACGAATTGAATCGATAGCTTCAAGTCCTAGGATCCGCTTTGTCGACCAATTTGAGGTATTCTTTAATTATCCAACGGGATGGCCTCGACTTTACAGTGATGCTACTCATCCTAATGAAAAGGGTTATCAGCTTATGGCTGAAACCTGGTATGAAGCTCTGGTGGAATCCATGCCAGCCATAGAGCTTGACAAAACTTCCCTCTCTTTTGAGGCTAAACAAGGTGGCTCGAATCCTTCTCCTCAAACATTTAAAATAAGAAACTCAGGTGAAGGTAGGTTGTGCTATCAATTAAATGTTAATCAAACTTGGCTTAATGTTTCACCCATAAACGGTGATTCAAAAGGAGAATGGGACGAGATTGAAGTCGCCATCAACATCTCTGGCTTATCCATAGGCCAATATCAAGGCACTATCTTGGTCACTGCCGATAACGCTTCTAACAGCCCTCAACTTTTAACCGTGGACTTGATCATAACCGGCCCTACTATTGAACTCAACACAAATTCCCTTTCTTTTGAAGGTATAAAAGGAGAATCCAATCCACCTCCTCAAACATTTAAAATAAGAAACTCAGGGGATGATACACTGAAATATCAAATAAGCGACGACAGAGAATGGATCACCGTCTCCCCCAACAGTGGCAACTCCCAGGGAGAATGGGATGAAATCGAAGTAAAAGTAGACATCTCAGCTCTTTCCCAAGGCCAATATCAAGGCACCATTTCTGTTACTTCAGACAGGGCCACTAACAGCCCGCAGCTATTAACGGTAGAGCTGATTGTGGCTGGCCCTATTATTGAGCTCAATAAAGATTCCCTTACTTTTGTCGGCATAAAAGGACAGCCAACACCTTCTCAAGCATTTAAGATAAAAAATTCCGGCAAAGGTACACTATATTATCAATTAACTCCTAACAAAAAATGGATAACAATTACCCCCAACAGTGGCGATTCCCAAGGAGAATGGGATAAGATTAAAGTCGCTGTCGACATCTCGAAGCTGGCACAAGGTCAATATCAGGGGATCATCTCCCTTACTTCCGATAATGCTGCTAACAGCCCCAAAAAACTACATATATATCTCACCGTTCAACTTCCTCCCCTCTTCCCGCCCATTAATTTTCAAGGAGAAAAGAAAGAAAACCGATCTTTATCCCAACTTGAATATATAATTGTTCTTAGCTGGGGAGTTCATCCTCTAAATAAAAATATTATTAAAAAGTATAGAATTTTTCTGCTCGAGGGAAAAAATAAAAAATCACTGGCAGAAGTTAACAATCAAACATTCGAATATTGGCACCGAAATATTGCCAAGGATAAAGTTTATAGATATGCTTTAACCGTAGTGGATAAATTTGGGAGAGAAAGTGAGCCTGTTAAAATCGAAGTCAAATAAATACAGCCGGGTGCTTAGCAAATCTCTGTATTTGGCCATAATCTGGCTGCTATTTTTATTTATACCTTTTCCTCTCGGAGCAAAATCCATTCGACTGGAGATTAATTCAGCCTTTTTCTATCCTTCTGAAAAGGCATTTCGTGAAATTTACGGACAAGGGCTAAAGTACGGATTAGATTTAAGCCTAAGTTTTTGGAAAAAACTAGAATTTCATCTGGAAAGCAACTACTTTGTCAAAAAAGGCAAACTTACTTTTTCTAAAGAAGACACTAAGCTTAAACTTGTCCCTCTCAGTCTAAATGTAAGATGGTTATTCCTCCAAAGGCGTCTCAATCTTTACGGCGGGGGGGGATTAACCTATATATTTTTTGAAGAAAAAAATCCTTTAGGCAAGGTTAAAGCAAACAAAATAGGCCCTATGGCCAAAATAGGCTGTTTTACCAGGTTAAAGGGATGGGGAAAATTGTTCAAAACATTTGTAATAAACGCCTATCTGAGTTACCATTACTGCCCTATGCAGCCTGCTCAAATAAAATTTGACGCAGGCGGCATCGATTTCGGTCTAGGATTAGGTTTTGAATTTTAATTTAATAAAAACCTTCAAAAAGGAGAAGGAAACTATTTCCACATCAAGGTTTTAGAAGTATTTCAATATGATTTTTTTCATGACTGAGACTAGCAAAAATATTAAAATAAGTCTAAACGGCTAATATCAATGGTGATAAGAGGCATTGTAGCTGCTTTGGTTCTATCTTGTCTTTTTTCTTTCCTGCTTTCATTGTTGCTTGCCTCATTTTCCAAAAAATACAAAATCTTTAATAACTTAGAAGATAGAAACTTAAAAGAAAAAAAGATACCAAGACTGGGAGGGGTGGCCATTGTCATGGCTTTATTACTTTCCCTGCTGATAATTCGTCTTTTGTTTAGCCACCTATTTCAAAATATAAACCACAGTACTAATTATACCCTTCTTCTCTTGGCAGCGGCTATCATTTTTTTATTGGGCATTTATGATGATATAAAAGGAGCAAATGTTTGGTTGAAATTTCTTTTTCAAATAGTCTCAGCAGTCATCATTTATGGGGCCGGTTTTAAGATCGCAGAAATCAGCATCCCGTTTACTGGCACCAAAACAATTGGTTCTCACCTGCTGCCTTTCCTGCTGACCATCATCTGGGTAGTCGGTATTACCAATGCTGTCAATATCATGGATGGCTTGGATGGCTTAGCTATAGGCATCTCATTCTTTGCCACTCTATCTCTAGGGGTCTTAGCCTTTTTATCCTCCCAGTATCATGTGGTTATCATTGTCGCTGTTTTATCAGGAGCAATGATCGGTTTTTATCCCTTTAATTTTCCTCGAGCCCGGCTCTATTTGGGAGACTCGGGTAGTATGGTTATTGGCTTTACTCTGGCTGTTTTATCAATGACTAAAATCCACCGCAAGGCTTCTTTGGCTTTGGCCCTGATGATACCTATTATTATTCTCTTTCTGCCCATCTTGGAAACTTCGGTAACAATCGCCAGGAGAATTTATAAAAAGCAAAATGTATTCCTTAGAGACAAAGACCATTTCCATTACAGATTTTTACGCAAAGGATTTTCTGAAACTAAAACAACCGTGTTTCTGATTCTTGTTTCGCTTTTATTTTCATTAGCTGGTATTTTGTTCGAATTTGTCCAAGTAAAATTAAGGCTCCTCCTCTTTATTGGCATCTTTCTAATCTCGCTTTTCCTCTTGATCTATCTTGGCTATCTTAATCTAAAGACCAAAAAAGGGGGACAGCCCCCCTTTTAACATGGCTAATAAAAGAAGATTAATCTTTATCTTAGTTTGGTTAATTTATACTCCTCTTCTTTATTTCTTTTACTTAAAATATGTTCCTTTAATAATCCCTTTTCAGACTGTACTCTTGCCTATTCTGGTTATTATCTTCATCCTTACAGCCATAAACCTGGAGAGGGGCAGCTTATTTTTTATTTTTGTTTTTCCTTTGATAAACAGCCTCCCTTATTGTTTTGGTATCTTTGAGCACACCCCCCATGCCCCTACTGCTCTTGTCTTGTTTTTATTCTTTTTTTGGGGCTATTTGAGCCACTTTATTCTCTTTGGCTCTGACTTTTCCTTCAAGACTCAGCTGGCTAAGCCTCTTTTTCTATTTTCAATCCTTATAATCATCTCAGCAGCCATTACCTGTTTCAGATATACTAACTTCTTTCCTTTTTTAACACCTCACATCTACGAACTCATCACCAATGTTCATGGGGTAACAGCTGGCGGAGCTATAATGAGCTCTCTCTTTTTTGCTCTAAATTATCTGAGCGGTTTTGCTTTCTTCTTTCTTCTGTTCAATATTATTCAATCCAAAGAGTATATGAAAAAAATATTTATAATTCTTCTCTTAAGCACCGGCCTTTCCCTGGCAGTTGGCCTTTATCAGCACTTCTTTAATATAAGTTTCGGCAATACGCCCCTGCGCATAAACGAATCTCTTATTAACGCTACCTTTAAAGATCCTCTTTCCTTGGGCGCTTTTCTCTCCTTGATCTTACCTGTTATTTTAAGTATGGCCTTAGCTTCCCCTGGATGGCTCAGAATTATGGCTTCTGCTCTCTTTTTAATCGGACTCTTCATTCTGCCTCAAACTGGTTCTAAAAGTGGCCTGATAGGCACTTTAATTTCTCTCTTTCTCTGGCTGCTCTTTTCTGGCTTGCTTATTTGGCGCCATAAAATAAAATCAATATCTACCAAAAAAACAGCAATTTTAGGTGGCCTTATCCTGCTGATTGCAGCTCTTAGCCTTTCTTGGTTCTTTATTTCTAAAGGCTCAGAAACATATAAAAGATTAACGGACTTCAATTACAAGTACGGTGGCTTAGCTGAAGCAGTCAACATCCGTTTACTCAGCCAATGGAAAATGGCTGCTTATATGATCAGGGATTTCCCTCTAACTGGCGTAGGCGTAGGGGCCTATATGGTTGAATTACCTAACTATGTGCAGATGCATAAAGGATTTTACCGGGAATGGGTTGATTCAGCTGAGAACTATTTTCTCCAGGCTGGAGCTGAAATGGGACTCCTGGCCCTGCTTTTGTCAATCTGGATATTCTGGAAAATTCTCAAACAGATAAAAAAGGCTCTTATGGAGAATTGGGCTGACCCGAGATGGGCCTTAATTCAGATTGGTCTTGCCTGTGGTTTACTTTCCATCCTCCTGAATTTCCAGGTTCATACCTATATTGGTAGCTATGAAATTAAATATATTTTCTGGCTAGCAGTGGCCTGCTTGTTCAGCTGGGAGGAAAAAGATAAAAAGTTGACTTCCCGCCTTTTCAAGCCGCGATTAAAAATTTTGATTTCTATAATAATAATTATTTTTGCTGGCCTCTCTCTCTGGCATTCAACCCACTCTCTTTCTTTAGCAAGTCGAACAGCCAAACTCGGGCTTCGCCAAAACTTCGGTCTTTACCAATTAGAACAGACCCCTGATGGCCGAAAATTCAGATGGACTAAGAGCTACGGCGGTCTTACTTTCAAAGTCATCAGGCCGGTAGTGACCATCCCAATTATGGCTTCTCACCCTGACATAAGAAAAAAGCCAGTGAAAGTCCGTATCTATCTAGTTAAAGATTTATTTAAACAAAAAAAGATATTAACTGATATAATTCTCAAAGAACCTAACTGGAGAGTTTACCGCATTAATTTGAGCCAAGAATTAAGGCAGCAGGTTACCCTTCTCTTTCAAGTTTCCCGCACCTGGAATCCTAAAAAAATCTTGGGGACGCCTGACTCCAGAAATTTAGGGATTGCCTTGGGTACGATTAGATTTAAGAATGGTAATAAAAAATCATTCAATCAATTTTATCATTATCACAGGTTGGTAGGAGAGCATCTCCATTCCCATGACACCCAATAAAAAGAGATGACATCTGAAGCAAGGCCAATGGCCGTCCATCCTAGCCAAAGACCCCCCACCTCCCTTTATGGGTTTCGAATGGACGGCCATCGGCACAAAGTTTTCTTTTACCTTTTTAAATATCAAATATCCTACAACGGATAAGAATATGCTTCCTGTTTGTAGATTTATCTTGACTATATCTGGGGGATTTATTCTATAATCTACAGTAATCCTCGTAAGAGCAAACTTAGAAGGTAAAAATGATCTTAATTCTAATCTTGAAATCCATGAGACCTCAACAATGGCTCAAAAATTTTTTCATTTATGCTCCTATAATTTTTTCTCAAAATCTTTTCAATTTTCCTCTGCTTATAAGGACCACCGTAGCCTTTATTGCTTTTTGTATACTTTCTGGCTCCCTCTACATTTTTAATGACCTTCAAGATATAGAAGAAGATAAGCAACATCCGCAAAAATCGAAAAGGCCCTTAGCTTCGGGTCGTCTTAAAAAATCGACAGCTACCGTCTCCACTGTGATTCTGGCCCCTCTAGCTTTTATTATAGCGGGGACTCTCAACCAGGAATTCTTTATCATATGCCTAATTTACGGTACTCTTCAAATCATTTATTCCCTTTGGCTAAAATATGTAGTTATTGTAGATGTTTTTGTCATAGCCGCTGGCTTTCTCCTTAGAGTTGTGGCTGGCGGATTAGTCATAAATGTTTCTCTTTCATCTTGGCTTCTCATCTGTACTATCCTTCTTGCTTTTTTCTTAGCCATGAGTAAAAGGCGACACGAGCTTGTCCTGCTCGAACATAACGCTCAAAATCATCGCTCAATCCTTAGAGAATACAGCCCTTATCTTCTTGATCAAATGATGGCCGTGGTCACAGCTTCGACCTTAATTGCTTACAGTCTTTACACTATTTCTACTGAAACTATCAACAAATTTGGGACCAAAAAGCTTATTTATACAATTCCTTTTGTCCTCTATGGAATTTTTCGCTACCTTTATCTCGTTCATCAAAAATCTGAGGGAGGAAGTCCCGAAGCTTTAATTATCAAAGATAAGCCGCTCTTAGTTGATATTTTTCTATGGGCTATGACTGTAGTCCTCATTCTCCAGTTCAGGAGGTAAAAAAAATGAATAAAGCCAAAGTTGCAGTTCTCAAAACATTGCCTTTAACCATCCTAGATGATTATAAAAATTTAATGCGACTGGCTGACTATACATCCTTCCTTCCTAAAAACAACGAAACTTTGATAAAGTTAAATTTATCATGGACAAAATACTTTCCTTCTTGTTCAAGCCAACCATGGCAACTAGAAGGAGTCTTGAGAACTCTTCTTGCAGACGGTTATCATCGAGAAAAGCTCATTCCTGTTGAGAATAAAACCGTGGTCACCAATCCTCGTAAAGGAGCAAAAAACAATAAATGGACGCCGGTTCTCGATAAATATGGCTTGCCTTTCGTGGCTCTACCCGAAGTGGAATGGATAAAATATGAGTTTAAAAGCCCTTTGCTTAAACTCAATGAAATATTCCCAGAAGGCATAGAAATCCCTAAGTTCTACATAGGAAAAAATATTATTCACCTTCCGACAATCAAAACCCATGGTCACTCCATCACCACTGGAGCTGTTAAGAATGCTTTCGGAGGCTTGTTAAAAGAAGTACGCCATTACGCCCATAAATATATTCACGAAGTCCTGGTGGATTTATTGATGATGGAAAAAGAACTTCATCCAGGTAAGTTTTGTATTATGGACGGCACAGTCTGTGGTGATGGAGCCGGACCGAGAACAATGATGCCCAAAATCAAAAATATTATCCTGGCTAGCAATGACTCTTTAGCTATCGATTCTATTGCCGCTAAAATTATGGGCTTTGATCCGATGGCCATCCCTTACATCAGGATGGCTCATGAAAAAGAGTTGGGGATTGGCGATCCTCAACAAATAGAGGTTATAGGTGAGGATATCTCAGAATTTAATTTCCAATTTAAGGTTAAACGAAGCCTTGTCATTTGGGGAGATCAGATGATTAGAAAGGGCTGGCTAAGACCATTTGAAAAAATTTTACTAAAGTCACCTTTGTTTATCTGGGCTCCTTTGGCCAGCAATATTTATCACGACTTAATATGGTACCCCACTGTGGGCCGAAAAAGAATTCGTGCCTTCAAAAAAACAGAATGGGGCCAACTATGGATGACTTCTTATTAATATAGACGAAGAATCTATCTAAACTAAAAGACTAATTGTATCCTAATAGAAAATGATTTTTAAAAGCCGCAAAAAATTGGATTACCGCAAAATTACGGCCTTGAGCTCTCTGGTCCTCATGCTTCCTTCCTCCATAGCTGTCGGCCTGTTTTTCGGCTATTTGCTTGATAAATGGTTAGGGACTGAACCCTGGCTTCTCCTCCTGTTTACCATTCTGGGGGTGATTTCAGGCTTTTACAGCCTGATTAGAGGAATAAATAGATATAAAGAGTAATAATGACTGATCAAGCCGCTAAAGAAGTAAAAGCCCCGATAGAAGAGGCGATTTTAAACCGCATCCCCTGGGAAATTATTCTCCTATCCTTTATCATATCTCTTTTTTCTCTTCTTTTCTTTAAGCCCTTAACAGCGGTCTTTATTTTTGGAGGAGGTCTCCTATCTGCCCTGAATTTCATCTGGCTTAAACAATCTTTAAGCCACCTGCTCTCTTCAGTCCAGAAAAAGAAAAAATTGGTATCCATCTTAATTCCTTACAGCCTGAGGCTTGTATTGATAATTATTGTCTTTTTTATTATAATCTTCTTCTTTTCAAGAAAGATTTGGGCAGTAATAGCCGGCTTCTCAACAATTCTCCTAGTTATTGGAGGAGAAGCAGCAGCTATATTTTTTAAGACAAAGAATGAATGAATTAGAACATAGTTTATTTTTAGTCGAACTTTTCAATAAGATATTCGGTCCGCCTCTATCTTCTCTTCTAAGTTTGGTTGGAATTCAGGTCAAAAATCCTCAGCATCTCTTCCCTGATTACATCGTCATGAGCATCTTTGTAGCTGGCTTCTTAATTTTTACTCTTGGACTTGCCTCCAGGAAGCTGCAGCTCATTCCTTCCAAACGCCAGAGCCTGCTGGAGCTCATCATCGAAACTTTTGAGAGTCTCCTGGTTGATACTATCGGTGAAGAAGGGAAAAAATATCTGCCCATGATTGCCACTATCGGTCTGTTCATTCTTTCCTGCAATTTGCTCGGCCTGGTTCCTGGCTTTATGTCCCCAACCAGTAAATTAAATGTGACTGTGGGCTGTGCTTTGGTTGTTTTTGTCTACTACCATTGGCAGGGCATCAAGTCGCAAGGCTTCTTTAAATATTTAAAGCAATTTGCCGGTCCTATTCCGCTTTTAGCTCCGCTGCTTGTACCTATTGAAATCATCAGCCATTTCTCACGGCCAGTCTCGCTTTCGGTCCGACTTTTCGGCAACATTTTTGCTGAAGAGCTGCTTATCCTGGTTATTGCTTCCATCATTCCCTTTTTCCTGCCTCTGCCTTTCATGGTTCTTTCTATTTTTACTGCAGTTATCCAAGCTTTTGTTTTTGTCCTCTTGAGCTGCATCTACATTGCAGGAGCAGTAGCCCATGAGGAAGAACGTTAATTTTAAAAAGGAGGAAAAATGAAAAAGAATCTCAAGCCTTTAGCTTTATTAATCTTTATTATAGCCTTGAGTACCTCTCCTCTTCTGGCTCAGGAGACTCAAACAGGCAATGCCAAGGCCTCCATTTTCAAAATATCTATTATTGTCGGAGGAGCTGTCATTGCTTTGGCTGCCTCTGCGGGGGCATTCTGCCAGGCAAAATCAATAAGCAGTGCCTGCGAAGGAATCTCGCGCAATCCCTCAGCAGCACCTCATATCCGCTTCCTTCTTATTTTTGGCCTGGTTTTGATCGAGACCCTGGTAATTTATGCCCTTCTCATCACCATCATAATCCTCATGGTTCAATGGGGTAAATACGCTTAAAAAACCATTGGCCAAAAGACAGGTTTGATGAAATTACCCCCTGTCTTCGATATTCTTAAAACTACCATCAAGAGATTTAACGAGGACAGGTGTGGAAACTTGGCTATCACTATTTCTTATTTTACTGTTCTCTGTGCCATCCCTTTAGTTGCTCTTTTTGCTTTTGTCACTGCCAAAGTTTTTGGAGGCTCAGAAGTAGCCTTCCGCAGTCTCAACATCTTCTCCGAAGAATTCTTTGCCAAACTCGACCCTCTCTTTTTCACCAGAATCCAGGAACTCTCCCGCAATATTACCAATCTGGGCTGGTTCGGCTTGGCCGGATCTTTCATTGCCGCCAGCTTTCTCTTTTCTAATCTTATTTACTCCATCAACTTTATTTTCAAAGCTTCCTACCAGAAATCATTTTTCTATAACCGCCTGATGGAATACCTGATCATGTTCATTATCGGCCTCATCATGCTCCTTTCCCTGTCAATTACCGCTGTCTGGACGGCTGTTCACCGCTCAATCAAAGAAAGTGCGGTGGTAGCTAACTACATTAACCCTCATATCATGTCTCTGGTGGATAATTTCTTGATCCAGTATTTGATTCCCTTTACCCTTACCTTCTTGGTGATTTTTTCTCTTTATAAATTTATCCCTGAAATTAAAGTCCATACAAGGGCGGCAGCTTTAGCAGCCCTCATAAGTGCTCTTCTCTGGGAAGCATTTAAAAGACTTTTTGCCTTTTATGTGGCTCACTTTTCAGCGATAGGAGTAGTCCTCTCCCGCTTTCTCCAAGGAACATTGACTTCGCTCATATTTTTCCTTCTCTGGATCTCTATTTCTCTGGTTATCTTGCTCTGGGGGGCAGAACTAGCCGCTCTTTTAAACGAAAGAATCAATGCCAAAACTGCCTGATCGCCCCTATTCCTGCCTTACGGTTAAGAAGCTGGCCCAGCTTCTTAATTGTCCTTATGAAGGAGAAGGCCAAACTGAAATCACAGGAGTAGCCAGCTTAGATAGAGCTCAAAAGGGCGAGCTCGTCTTCTTGGCTCAGGTCAAGAATTTATCCCTTTTAGAGCAAAGTCAGGCATCGGCTGCTATTATTCCCTCTGATTTAACTTACTCTAAAATAGCGGTCATTAAATCCGATCAGCCTTACTTAAGTTTTATTCGAGCTGTTAAGCTTTTCTTTAAACCCTACCGCCTTCCGCCTGGTATCCACCCTCAGGCAGTAGTTGACCCTTCAGCTAAAATAGGCAAGGACGTAGCAATTGGAGCTTTTTCTTTTATTGGAGAAGGAGTAAAAATAGGGGCGGGAACGATTATATTTCCTTTAGTCAGCATTTATCCCCAAGTAACTATCGGCCAAAAAACGGTTATTCATTCTCAGGTCTCCATCAGGGAAGGAGTCAGGATAGGAAATAAAGTTATAATCCATAATGGGGCCACCATCGGGGCTGATGGCTTCGGTTATCAACCCGACAAGCAAGGCAGCCACATTAAAATCCCCCAAATTGGCACAGTGGTTATTGAAGACGAAGTAGAAATCGGGGCTAATACAACTATTGACAGAGCTGCCCTGGGTGAAACAGTTATTAAAAAGGGAGCTAAAATTGATAACCTAGTCCAGGTGGCCCATAATGTTACCATTGGCAGGAACACTATTCTGGCCGCTCAAACAGGCATTGCTGGCAGCACTCAAGTGGGCAATGATGTCCTCATGGGCGGCCAAGTAGGAGTAACTGATCATGTCTCCATTGGCAACAAGGTAATAGCTGCAGCCAAGACAGGCATCACTAAAAGTATCCCCCCAAAAGCTATAGTCAGCGGCAGCCCTCATCTTGACATTAGAGATTGGCGAAAGGTCTGGGTCTTACTTCCCCATCTTTATGATCTGGTTAAAGATGTTAAAAAACTAAAAAAGAGGATCGAAGACTTAGAGAAAAAATTATAGATTAGCTTAAGAGAATAGCGGACGCAACACCTTTCAACTTTAAACTTTTTACTCTTTACTGTTTATGGTTTGCGTTTAGACTTTAGGGGCTGGACGATCCCTAAGGTAATCACCGACAGATAGAGCCGCAGCCACACCCGTGCCCACCGCTATAGCCATCTGTTCCGGACAGGCATTTGTCACGTCGCCAGCGGCAAAGATGCCAGGTTGAGAAGTGGCCATTGAAGCTTTAACTTTAATTTTGTGCTCTTCGTCCAAATCCACCAGGCTCTCAAAAAGCATGGAATTGGGATCCAAGCCAACAGAGATAAAGATCCCATCAAGTTTTAATCTGGTCTTTTTATTATTTCTAACATTCCTGAGAATTATCGACTCCAGCCTATTTTGACCTTCAATGGCTTCTACTACAGAATCCCAGATGACTTCAATCTTATTACTGGCTAAAACTCTCTCCTGAAGAATTTTCACCGCTCGAAACTGATTACGGCGGTGGATTATTTTCACTAAACGACAGAACTTTGTCAGAAAAATGGCCTCGGTCAGAGCATCATCTCCACCTCCGACCACAGCCACCTCTTTTCCCTGGAAAAAAGCTCCATCGCAAGTAGCACAGTAAGAGACGCCTTTTCCGGTAAGTTCAGCCTCACCTTTCACTCCCAGCTTCCGGAAAACTGAACCGGTAGCGATAATTACTGCCTTTGTAGGATATTCTCTCTTGTTGCCTATTACCTGCCATAACTTACCTTTCCTTCTGATTCCTTTTGCCTCATCAATCTCAATTCTAGCCCCAAATCTTTCGGCCTGTTTCCTAAAATTTTCCATTAACTGGAAAGGAGCAATTCCTTCAGGAAAACCGGGGTAATTTTCGATCCAGTCAGTAAGCAGAATTTGCCCACCAGGTATTCCTTTCTCCAAGACCACTGTCTTCAGCCGGGCTCGTCCGGTATATATAGCGGCCGCTAAACCGGCTGGTCCAGCCCCGATGATGATTGTATCATAGATATTATTCATAGGTGTTTGGAAATTAATTCAATTATTTTACCTTGAGGCAAAGCCCCAACAATGGCTTCTTTTAGCTATCCCTGTTTAAAAAGAAGCAGGGTCGGGATACCCATTATTCCGTATTTAGCCGGCGTCCCCGGGTTTTCATCCACATTTAATTTCCTGATTTTCATCTTATCTTTATACAATTGAGCTATGTTTTCTAAGGCAGGGGCAATCACCACACAGGGAGCACACCAGCTTGCCCAAAAATCTACTAACACTGGAAGCTCAATTTTTAGCACTTCCTCTTCAAAACTTTCGTCTGAAACACTACTGGTATTTTCGTCCAATCTTTTCTCCTTTTTTTATAACCAAAGCCTTATGATAAAGCTTAGCATAACGACGGGCTGCTGCTTGCCAAGAAAAATCCTCCTGCAATCCAGCTTTTATTATTTGTTGCCAAAGCCGAGGCTGATGATAGTAACTTAAGGCTTCCTTTAAAGCCTTCAACAATGCCCGCGCAGAGTAAGTTCTAAAGACAAAGCCATTGCCTGTCAATCTTTCAGCTCTAAAAGGTCTGACCGTTTCTCCAAGGCCACCAGTTCCTCTGGCTACTGGCACCGTCCCATAGCGAAAACTATAAAGCTGGCTCAAACCACAAGGCTCATAAAGTGAAGGAATGAGAAAAATATCAGCGCCGGCTACTACCTTGTGAGCTAAGGCTGGATTCATTTCTAGTTTGACACCCAGCTTTTTAGGGTATTTGCTCTGTAACTCCAGGAATTTCTTCTCATATTGCTCATCTCCCTTGCCGAGAATAACCAAGCCTACATCTTGAGTCATCAGCTCATCCATTGCCTCGATCAAAATATCAAAGCCCTTTTGGTAACTCAAGTAAGAGACAATCCCAATCAAGGGAGTGTTAAGGGAAATGGATAGGCCAAATTCTTGGATGAGGTCTTGCTTGCATTTTTTTTTAGGCTTAAGGTTAGAATAATTATAATTAGCTACTAAATAGGGATCAGTCTCAGGGTTCCATATTTCATAATCAATGCCATTACGAATGCTATAAAGCACATTTTTTCGCTTGGCCAAGACATCTTTAAGCCCAAAGCAATACTTATCAGTCAAGATCTCTCTCTTGTAAGCCCTGCTGACTGTATTAAGAACATCGCAGAATAACAATCCTGTCCTTAAAAAATTAAATTTACCGTTGAATGAAACTTGACGGCAGCTTAAATACTCCCAATTGAGGCCCGTCAGAGCCAACGATTCCGCTGGAAATTCACCCTGATAAGCAATATTATGGAGGGTAAAGACCGTGGCTACGTTTCTAAATAAAGCTTTATGGCTGTAATGAGTCTTTAAAAAAACAGGAATAAGAGCAGTTGGCCAGTTGTTGCAGTGAATGATGTCAACCTTTATTTGCGCTTTTACTAAAAATTCAATAACTGCTCTATTAAAGAAAATGAATCTCTCGTCGTTATCAAGATACTCTCCTTTGCCTGTACCATATATGTTTTCTCTCCAAAAATACTTGGGGTTGTCAACAAAATAAACATCATATTTGCCTAATTCACTTTTATACACTCGAGCTTTGACTTTTCGAGAACCAAGGGGAACCTTAAGGTCGGCCATAATCAATTCTTGGGGCAGAGATTCTATCTCTGGCTTTCTGTATTTAGGCATAAAGAGGGAAACTTCCATACCTAGATTGGCCAGATATTTAGGCAGAGCTGAGGCTACATCAGCCGATTCCCCAGATTTAGCATAAGGTGAAGCTTCAGCCGAAATGTAAGCAACTCTAATTTTATGATTCATGGCAGTAGATAATAATAATGTTAGCCTTAATAAATGTCAAATTAAGGCGACATTGCGGATGCATCCTTATTTCACCCTGTCTGTTTATCTTATCGCTTCTTAATAACAATGGAAATAAGGAGGATTTTTTTAATAGATATGGTTTAAATTTGCGCCTTGCTCCTCACTCCTCACTCCTTACTTTTAACTTATTATGTCTGACGGACCCTTAGGGATAGCAGATCCTCCAGCATAATGGGCCCTGCAGAAGAATAAAATTTGAATAATTAATAATATAGCGGCGATTGCCGCCCATTCGAAGCCCATAGTGGTGGCTGGGGATTCTTTGACGAGATTGGATGGCAATCGGCGCCTTTAAAGATACCTTTCTTCATTATTATCTATAACAGGGGGGATTAGGGTTGATTGAAGCGGCTTTACTCAGCCCAGTTCAGTTTATCCTTGACCAAGTCAAAATAATTTCTTTTTGGAGAGGAGACCAGATATAGTTTAAAATGGCTGCACTTGACGGTGACCACATCGTTCTTTTTAAGGAGGTCCCCCCGCTGTCCATCTAAAGTAAGATAAACTTCTTCGCCTCCTGTCAACAGTTTGACCTTAATTTCTAAATCAGAGGAAATAACCATCGGACGGAAAGAAAGGGTATGGGGACAAATGGGAGTAATGATTATGGCTGGTACATAGGGTTGAATGATGGGCCCGCCGGCAGCCAAAGAATAGGCGGTCGAGCCGGTAGGAGTTGAAATGATGAGACCATCTGCCCTGACAGTGGCAATGGCTTTATCATTAATCCAGAGAATAAACTGGATCATCCTGGCTAAGGCCCCTTTGTTTATAACCACATCATTCAAACAGTAATAATTCTTATCTTCACAGGATGCTTCCAACATGCGGCGGGGGTGAAGGATGGCTTCATTACCAGAAAGGAGAGAATCGAGAGTCAGATATACTTCTGAAAGAGGAACTTCACTCAAAAAGCCAAGCTTGCCTAAGTTAACTCCCATCACTGGCTTCTCTTTTTGGGCAGCCAGATGGGCGATGCTGAGCAAAGTGCCATCACCGCCTAGAACCACCACTAAATCAACCCTTCCTGCCAGATCTTCTCGGGCTATGCCATCTCCTTTTCTTAACTTATGGGCGGCAGCCTCTTCCAATAAACAGCTTAGGCCTTTATGGTGACAATAATTGATAAGATCTCCCAAAATTTTTGCTATCCGGGGAGCATGAGGCTTGATAACAAAACCCACCTTTTCAATTTTTCTCATCCCAGACTACCTCCTTGATTAAACTGACAAGGCGATGATGACTCCAATTCTTTTTTGCCAAAGTCCAATGAACAAAAAATTCCTGATTTCCTTTCTGCCCCTTGATAGCAAGCTTGATCAAACCTCTAGGTTTAAAGCCAAACTGAGCTGCTTCTTCTAATATTGAAGTCAACACCTGCTGGTGGAGTTTAGGATCTCTGACAATGCCGCCTTTGCCTACATGTCTGCGTCCTACTTCAAATTGGGGTTTGAGCAAGGCCAGAAGGGAACCGTTCCCGATGAAACCCTTGATAGCAGGCAGTACTTTGAGAACAGAAATAAAGGAAAGATCCAAAGTAACCAGCTCGATTTCATGGGCAAAATCACTTTTTTTTAAATAGCGGGCGTTCTTTTCTATTAGCCTCACTCGGGGATCAAGTCTTAACCGCCAATCTAGCTGACTGGTGTCAACATCAACAGCATATACTAATCTAGCTCCTCGCTGCAGGAGACAATCAGTAAAGCCACCTGTCGACGCCCCTAAATCAGCCGCTATTTTCCCCTTTACTGAAACTTTAAAGGCCACCAGGGCCTCTTCTAATTTTAAACCGCCCCGGCTGACAAAGGGCATTGTTTTTTTTAACTGAATATCCTGAAGAACATCTATTTTCTGTCCCGGCTTGGCCAGTCTTTCCTGGCCGGAAAAAACCAAACCAGCCATTATCAAAGCTTGGGCTTGGTGACGGCTTTCTGCCAGACCCCTCTCCACCAGGAGTTTATCTATTCTTTCTTTTCTTGGTCTTGGAGTTGCTGCCTGAAACCCCTTCCTGAATATTTTTTCCATCCTTCCTTAAATTCTCTTTATCCATCAAAAAAGATATTCCCTTGGCTCCTATAAGCCTATTTCTTCTGGGAAGAATTCCTATAAAATTCTAATATTTGGCGCTCAAGGCCTTCTTCATCCAAGAGGTATTTACTTTTTATTTTTTCTACTTTGCCATGAGAGTATATTTCGAGAGGCAGACCAATCCTTTTAAAGCACAGATTAAATCTTCCCTTTAAGTCTAAAAATTCACGGACAGCGCTGCCAAATCCCCCATGAATTATGGCCTCTTCAGCTGTGATAATAACTCCTCCAGGCCGGGCGTAGTTAAGAATTAAACTCTCATCTAGAGGTTTAACAAACCTGGCGTTAACTACGGCCAAACTAATTCCTTCTTTTTCCAATTTTCTGGCAGCCTGAAGAGCGGGATAAACCATACTCCCTAAGGCCAGCAACAAATCTTTCCCCTCTTTGAGGACTTCGCTCTTGCCTAGGGGAATATCATGCCACTCCTTATCCAAAGCTACGCCCCAACCTTTACCTTTAGGAAAACGGATAGCAACAGGCCGACCGTAGCTCAGGGCCGAGTGAACCATATGTTGCAATTCATTTTCATCCTTAGGAGCCATGACCACCATATGAGGCAAGTGCCTGAGATAGACAATATCATTAATTCCCTGATGGGTGGGACCGTCATCAGGAACAATGCCTGAGCGATCAAGAGCAAAAACTATAGGGATATTCATCAGACACACATCATGATAAAGCTGATCATAGGCCCTTTGTAAAAAGGTAGAATAAATGGCCACAACCGGTTTGAAGCCATTAAGGGCTAAACCGGCTGCAAATTCGACAGCATGCTGCTCGGCGATACCCACATCAAAAAATCTCTCAGGATATTTAGAGGCAAATTGTCTAAGACCGGTCCCCTCAGGCATAGCAGCCGTGATAGCTACTATTTTAGGGTCATTATTAGCCACCTTAACCACTGTCTGCCCAAAAATTGAAGAATAAGTGGGCCGAGCATTGCTGCTTAAAACCTGGCCAGTCTTGAGATCAAAAGAAGAGATGCTGTGGTACATGGAGGGATTATTCTGGGCAGGGCGATATCCTTTTCCTTTCTGGGTAACACAATGAATGAGGATGGGGCTAGGAGACGTCTTTGCTTCCTCAAAGACTTCAATTAAAGAAACCAGGCTATGGCCCTGAACTGGACCCAAATATCTAATACCCAGCTCTTCAAATAAAAACCCAGGGAAAAAAGTCTTTTTAATAGCTTCCTCTACTGCCTGGGCTACTTTAATCATAGGCCAGCCCACCGCTGGAATGGAGCGTAGAATAGTTTTGGCAAAATCTTTCATTCTTAAATAATATTGGCCCGAAACAAGGTAAGAGAGGTATTTAGACATGGCTCCCACGTTATGGGAGATAGACATTTCATTATAATTAAGGACAATAATCAGCTTCTCTCGCAGATGCCCTATTTGATTTAACGCTTCCCAGGCCATTCCCCCGGTCAAACTACCATCTCCAACGACGGCTACTACATGGTAATCCTCTTTTTTCTTGTCACGGGCCACAGCTATACCCAAGGCAGCCGAAAGAGCAGTGGAGGCATGACCGGAATTTAAAATATCATATTCACTTTCTTCACGACTAGGAAAACCACACAACCCCTGATACTGACGGAGAGTTCTAAATTTTTCTTTTCTCCCAGTTATAATCTTATGGGTATAGCATTGATGGCCTACATCCCAAATAATCTTATCCTGGGGAGCATTAAAAACATAATGCAAGGCTAAGGTAAGTTCTACCACTCCTAAATTTGGCGAGAGATGACCTCCGTTTTGAGAAACTACCTCCAGGATCAGAGCTCTAATTTCTCTGGCTAAGCGAGCCAGCTCTCTGACTGACAGTTTCTTTAAATCCTGAGGACTGTTTATTCGATCTAATATCTTGCTCATGACCTCTATCTCTCTATAAATCTAAAAGCTTCAAAGCTAAAAAGCGTAACTCATCTCCTTCAGAGCAGGCTTGATTTAGGGCCTGCAGAGCTTTTTTAATCAATAAATGGAGTTTCTGTTGAGAGGCTTTCATCCCAAATAAGCGAACAGAATTAGGACGAGAAGTTGCCTTGGATGAGTCTTCTTGGGAAAAATCAGTAATATCATCTCTAATCTGAAAAGCCAGCCCCACGTTTTTTCCATATTCCATGATGGCCTCCCTTTGAGAAGGGGAGGCCTGGCCAAGGATGATTCCAGGCTGTAGCGCAGCCAAGATTAGAGAACCAGTCTTTTTTTGAACGAGCTCAAAATATTCTTCTTCTTTAATGGTGGCTGGGGGCAGAGTAATATCTAAAACTTGGCCTCCGATCAGACCGTTTACACCAGCCAGTTTGCCTATTTCCTCTATTATTTGAACTTTCAGGTGCCCTAATTTCTCTTCCGGTCGAGCTTGGCTCATGACTTCAAAGGCCAAAGTCAACAGCCCATCACCGGCCAGGAGCGCTATATCCTCACCAAAGGCTTTATGACAGGAAGGCTGACCGCGCCGCCAGTCATCATTGTCTATGGCTGGCAGATCATCATGGATTAAGGAATAATTGTGGATAAGCTCCAGGGCACAGGCAAAAGGAAGGAGAGTTTCCTCAGCCACTCCAAAGCAGTGGCCACAAGCCAGGGTCAAAAGAGGTCGGAAGCGTTTGCCTCCCGAAAAAACAGCATGCCTCATTGCCTGAAAAAGAGGGGAATCTTGGCTGCTTAGAATTCTCTGCAACTCCTGTTCGATTGCTTCTTTCTGGCGAAAGATCCTATCTTCAATATGCATCTTTCCTTTTCCTAAAAAGGAAGTTCTTCGTCTTCGTCGGGAGTTTCTTTTTTTCCTTCTGGCTGGGACTCTTTTTTAGCTGTCTCTTCAACCTGGAAGGGTTCTTTTTTCATCTCGCCTTTTTCGTCTTTAAGAAGAATCTCAATTTTCTTTTCAGCTTTCTCCAACTCTTCTCTTAAAAAACGAGCCAGCTTCACTCCTCGCTCAAAGAGTGATAAAGATTCATTCAGAGCCAGACCTCCTTCTTCAAGCTGAGCCACAATTTTTTCAAGCTCTTCTAAAGCTTTCTCAAAGCTTAGCTCTTTCATCTCTTCTCCTTTTCAAAACGCGATTTAATCAATTTAGTTTTATCAATATTCTGGACGAGGCAATTAAATTCTCCTTTATAAAAGGAAACGACAACTGTCTGATAGGGGCAAACTTCTTCGATACTGCGGATTAGATGGCCACCCTCGTTTCCCCAACATAAAGTATAGCCCTTTTTAAGTATATTCAGAGGGCTTAAATTGTGCAACTGGGTCGAAAGCTTTTCCCAAAGAGCCAATTTTTGGTTCAGTTCCCTCTGGATAATGGCCACCATTTTCTCCTGCCAGAGATTCAAGCTGGCTTTGCTTTGGCTAAGCTGTCGACGCCGATCTTTTACTGAATTAATAGCGCTCAGCTCTAACTGATCAACTCTCTGTTGGAGGTTAAGTAAGCGTAATTTAAAATTCTGGAAAGCCCGATGGTGGACCAGAGCAAAGACTTGGTGTTTCTTTTCCTGAAGAAAATATTGAAAAAGATGAATAATTCTCTTTTCTAAATAGCCAATTCGTTCTCTGAAAGATTCCTCTTTTTCGACCACCATTTCAGCTGCAGCCGAGGGTGTAGAAGCTCGAATGTCGGCCACAAAGTCAGCAATGGTAAAATCAATTTCATGGCCGACGGCCGAAATGACAGGCACAGGACAACGCCAGATGGCTCTGGCCACCTTTTCCTCATTAAACGCCCACAAATCTTCAATAGAACCACCGCCCCTGCCGACAATGATGACCTCAATATCAGGTAATGAACTTAGATAATTAATGCCCTCTACAATTTCTTCAGCCGCTCCTTCGCCCTGGACTTTGACCGGGTAGATCAGCACTTGAAGCCGAGCAAATCTACGCTCCAGCGTACGGAGAATATCTATAATGGCTGCCCCCCGAGGTGAAGTAACTACTCCTATTTTCTTGGGCAGAAGGGGTAATTTTTTCTTTAGACTGAGGTCAAATAAGCCTTCTGCTTTCAATTTTTCTTTAAGTTGCTCAAAAGCCAGTTGGAGAGCCCCCTTACCTTTAGGCTCAATAACTTCTGTCAGGAGTTGGTATTCACCCCGAGGTTCATAAACATTGATTCTGCCCTTACAAACCACCTGGAGTCCATCTTTTAGCTCAAAAGGCACTTGCAAAGCTTCTGAACGGAACATAACCGCCCGCAGCTGACTCCATTTATCTTTCAGGGTGAAATAAAGGTGTCCGGAAGAAGGACGGCGAAAATTAGAAATCTCTCCCTCTATCCACAGTAAAGGAAAGGCTGTTTCCAGCTCGAGCTTAATAAGCTGGGTAATCTCAGAAACAGTATAGACCTTGTCAGGTTTTACTAATTGATTATTGGCCAATCTTGTCCTCAATGACTATTTCTCTATTTATAGACAGAGCTTGACCCTTTTCAGCGTCAACCTCCAGGGCTACAGCCGCAAAAATATAACCGTCTTTGGCTGGTTCAAAACGGTGGGGACGGGCGGTGAGAAAACGGCCCAGGGCCTGGTCTCGACGGAGGCCAATAACTGAATTATAACCGCCGACCATACCGACATCGGTAATAAAAGCTGTCCCTTTAGGAAGAATACGCTCATCGGCGGTGGGTACATGAGTATGAGTACCAATAACCGCTGAGACGCGGCCATCAAGGTACCAACCCATAGCCTGTTTTTCAGAAGTAGCTTCAGCATGAAAATCAACCACGACAACAGGAGTTAATTCCTTCAATTTCTTTATTTCTCTATCAGCGGATCTAAAGGGACAATCAATCGGATCCATGAAAACTCTGCCTTGAAGATTAAGAACCGCTATTTTTCTTCCTAAGTTGTCAGTAAAAACATATGTACCTCGACCGGGATTAGGGGAAGGATAATTAGCCGGCCGGAGGAGACGAGGCTCATCATCCAAATAAGTAAGGGCTTCTCTTTTATCCCAAATATGGTTACCGGAGGTCAAAACGTGCACCTGAGTTAATAACTCTTGGGCCACTTCTTTGGTAATACCTATACCGCCAGCTGCATTTTCGCCGTTAGCGATAATTAAAGATGGCGAATATTTTTGACTGATTGAAGGCAGAAAGCGCCTTAAGGCACGCCTCCCTGGACGTCCAACAATATCTCCAATAAGAAGGATGCTAATCTTATCTTGCATACTCTACAGCTCTCATTTCTCTAATTACTGTCACTTTTATTTGACCTGGATATTCCAGCTCATCCTTGATTTTCTGAGCAATCTCTTTGGCAGCCAGAGCCGCTTCTTCATCTGATATTTTCTGGCTTTCAACAATAATCCTTATTTCTCGGCCAGCCTGGAGGGCATAAGCTTTAGCCACCCCTTCATAAGAGTTAGCTATTTCTTCTAATTTTTCCAGTCTTTTAACATAAGCTTCCAGCAATTCTCGGCGGGCTCCCGGTCGAGCTGCCGAAAGAGTATCAGCTGCTTGGACTAAAACCGCTTCCACTGAAGGAAAATCAACATCACGGTGATGAGAGGCAATGGCCTGAATCACCTCTTCAGATTCTCCATATTTCTTGGTTAATTCGACACTGAGCTCTGTATGGGTTCCTTCCACCTCTTTATCTACTGCTTTACCAATATCATGAAGCAGCCCAGCTCTCATAGCCACTTCGGCTTTGGCTCCCAGCTCTCGAGCCATAATGGCCGCCAGGTAAGCAACTTCTTTAGAATGTTGGAGGACATTTTGACCATAGCTAGTTCGGTAATGTAACTTTCCCAGTAATTTGACCAGCTCGGGATGGAGATTCTGGATTCTAAGCTCTAGAATAGTAGATTCTCCCTGCTGTTTTATTTTTTCTTCAAGCTCTTCCTTGACTGTTTCCACTACTTCTTCAATCCGAGCCGGGTGGATGCGACCATCTATAACCAGTTTTTCAATGGCTAAGCGAGCCATTTCTCGCCTAATAGGATCAAAACTGGAAAGGATGACTGCCTCAGGAGTATCATCGACAATAATATCAACTCCTGTGGCCATTTCTAAAGCTCGAATATTGCGACCTTCCCGTCCAATTATTCTTCCTTTCATGTCATCTGAGGGGAGATCTACCACTGAAACTGTTGTTTCCACTACGTGTTCAGCTGCTGAACGTTGAATAGCCTGGCTTATAATTTGGCGAGCCAGAAGTTGGCTCTTGGCTCTTGTTTCTTCCTCAACCTGGCGGATTAACTGAACTGCCTCCAGTTTAGCTTCATTTTCCATTTTCTTTATCAATATTTTTTTGGCTTCTTCCCTGCTCATCCCCGAGACTCTTTCCAGTTCTTCTGTGGCTTTTTTCAACATTTCCTCATATTTCCTTTCTCCTTCAGCAATCTCTCTTTCTCTTGCATAAAGTCTCCGCTCTTTGGCTGAAAAGTCTCTTTCTTTCCTTTCCAAAATCTGAAATTTACGCTCTAAGTTTTCTTCTTTGCGGACCAGACGCCTTTCCATCTCATTAAATTTCCGACGCCTATCTCTGGTCTGCCGTTCGAACTCAGATTTAAGGTTGAGATACTTCTCCTTGGCTTCAAGGGAAGCCTCCCGTTTTATTTTATCCGCTTCCTGTTGGGCCTTTTCTATTATCTGCTTGACTTCCTGTTGGGCCCTAAAAAGAGAGCGAGCTCCTGAAGCCTTTTTAACCAGAAACAGGGTAACCATTCCAGCTATAAAAAGAGCTCCAGCAATTATTATGATCAATAGTGTTGTATTCACTTTGACCACCTCCTTTTTGGGTGTGTCAAAGGAGAGGAAAGTAAGGAGGGCCGTGGCTCACATTAAAGTAGGACAATGTCTAAAGAAAAATTTGACTCGGCCAGGTGACACTCCAATCCCTCTGGGTCTTGGAATCTTTCCATTCCCTGGCTTCCCTTTATCCAATCTATAATCTTAGTTACTTCAAGTGGCTTTCTCAATATTTTTGAATGTATTATCATTTTTTAAAAGATGAACCTCCAAACTTTCTATCTCGCTTTCCATATGGCCAATTACTTCGTTGAGTTGATCCAATTTTTTTTGACAGACAAAATATTCATCAGCAATGTTTAAAGCTGCTAAAACAGCAATCTTTAAACTGTCTACTGATTTTGACTTAACAGCTACTTCCCGCATTTTTTGATCAACATACGAAGTAAGATGGCTTATATATTTTTCATCCTCTTCTCCTTTGACTCTAATCCTATATTTTTGTCCATAAATTTCGATTTCAATTATTTTATCTATCATATTCCTAATTGATCAATCTGACTAATAATATTCTCAATTTTATCCTTTATCTGGACTCTCTCCTGTTCATATCTTTTTAAGCTCTCATCGAGATTAGCTGCTGTCTTGGCTTCCTCTTCAAATTTCCTTTTCTCTGCTTTAAGCTCTTTCAACTGTTGCTTAAGTCTTTCATTTTCACTTACTAGTTTATTTATATAATCAACAACCTGCGAAATCTTTCCTTCAAGAATTTTAATTCTTTCTAATTCACTTGTCAATTTTCCCTCCTTCTCTTATTTGAAAATTAAAATTTGTTTTTAATACATCAATAATTTTTTGTTGATACTTATCAATTTCTTGAGCCCTCAAGGTACGCCGCGGATGGCGAAAAACAAAGCGAAAAGACAAACTAATTTTGCCTGGAGGTAAAGAAGGGCCAGCGAAAAGATCATAAAGCTCAAATTTTTCCAGATTTGGTAAAGACATCTTCTCCAGGACATCTTTAATATCTTGGTAAGTAAAGTCCCGGTTTGCCAGAAAAGAGATGTCTCTGATAACACTGGGATATTTAGAGACCGGTTGGTAGCTAAACGATAACGGCTGTTTATCCAAGAGGGTCAATAGATCTATTTCAGCTACCCAAACCTCCTCTTTTAGCGAATATGAATCCAATATCTGTCTCTTGATTAAACCGAGATGTCCTATTGTTTCTCCTTTATAACCAAGGCCTAGACAAAACTGGGGTTCAAAATAAGGATGGGTCTCTTTAAAAAAGAAAAAAGGCTCATATCTTAAATAAGACAAAATAAGTTCGCAGGTACCTTTAAGATGAAAGAAATCAGTGGTTTTTTCTTTCTCCTGCCAATGGTGCCATCCTAAAAGACCTGTGCTGACTAAAGCGAGAGATAGCTGCTCCTGGCCTTTTTCTTTATCCCAGAAATAAATGTTTCCAATTTCGAAAGCATGGACACCCTCCGCCCCTCTATTTTTATTCCAGACTACATTCTCCAGTAAACTGGCCAACAAGGTAGGACGGAGCCAGGAAGCTTTGGAAGATATAGGATTTCTTAAGGCTATCGGTTGTTTAAGGACCACAAATTGATCTTTTTTAGCTGGATCAAAAAAACTAAAATTCAAAAATTCATCAAAGCCTTGATGAAAAAGCAGCTGACGCAACTTGTCGATCATTTTCCTCTTGGGTGGGAGAGGTGGCTCTAGCTGGCGCAAAGGAGGAATGTGAACAGGAATTTTATCGAAGCCAAAAAACCGGGCTACTTCTTCGATTAAATCTGCCTCCCTTTGAATATCTACTCGAAATGTCGGGACCTGAATTTGCCAAATGCCCTGGCTTTGTTCTTTAATCTTAAAACCAAGAGAAGTTAAAGTTTGAACTACAAATTTAGGGCCTATCTCTACTCCCAGCAACTCTGAAAGGCGATGGTGGCGAAGCATGACCGTTGTCTTTTTCCTTGGTTGGGGATAGACATCTACTACACCCTTGGTAGCCTTGCCTCCAAATTGGGTCAGCAAAGAGGCAGCCATCCGGGCTGCTTCAGCTTGAAAAGAAATATCAGCTCCTCTCTCAAAACGATAGGATGCTTCAGTAGATATACCGGTTTTTTTACTTGTTTGGCGAACGGACGCTGGTTCGAAATAGGCACTTTCAATCAAAATACGGCGGGTTTTTTCTGAGACAGCAGAATATTGGCCGCCAATGATTCCAGCTAAGGCCACTGGCTTATCCGCATCAGCAATGACCAGCATTTCGGGAGTAAGCAGGATTTTTTCTCCTTCTAAAGTTACTAAGGTTTCACCTGGCTCAGCCCTTCTGACAACGATCTTTTTTCCTTTAAGTTTATCGTAATCAAAGGCATGCAAAGGCTGAGAGGTAGCCATCAGTACGTAATTGGTAACATCAACAACATTATTGATAGATTTAAGGCCAACCGCTTCTAGGCGGGACTTCAACCAGGCTGGCGAAGGGCCAACTTTAACCTCATCAACAATAAGGCCGCAGTAGCGGCGGCAAAGGTCCTCGCTCCTGATCTGAATATTTACTAACTGTGATGTTTCTTCCACTCCTTCGACGATTGTCCAACTCTTCTTTTGGAGCTTCAAGCCAAAAGCGGCCGCAATTTCCCTGGCCACTCCTAAATGTCCTAAGGTATCAGGACGGTTAGCATAGGTTTCTATATCTAAAATGATATCGCCATCCTTCTCTTCCCAATCTTCGACCAAAAGACCGATTAAGTTCAATTTATCGATTAAGCTAGGCAGCGGCTCTTCAATAGCCACATAGTCCCGAAGCCAGTTTAAACTTATTCTCATTTTTGTCCAAATTGTCTGATGAATCTTAAATCATTTTCATAGAAAAATCTCATATCTGGAATTTGAAAGGCAAACATAGCTGTTCGGTCTATACCTAAGCCAAAAGCAAAGCCAGAATATTTTTCAGGATCAATATTAACATTTTTAAATACCTGGGGATCAACCATGCCTGAACCCAGAATTTCAATCCAGCCGCTACCACCACAAACCCGGCATCCTTCTTTCTTTCCTTGGCAAACAGTGCATTCAATATCCACCTCGGCTGAAGGTTCTGTGAAAGGAAAAAAGCTGGGCCGAAATCTTATTTTTATTTTTTCAGAAAAGAGAGTTTTAAGAAAGTACTCTAGAGTACCCTTCAAATCAGCAAAAGTAATACCATAGTCAACCACCAACCCTTCCACCTGATAAAACATGGGCAGATGAGTGGGGTCAGGGGTCTCTCTTCTATAAACCTTGCCTGGGATAATGATTCTAATAGGAGGTTTCCTTTTCTCCATAACTCTGATTTGAACCGGAGAGGTATGAGTACGCAATAACAGTTCATCATTAATGTAAAGGGTATCCCAATCGTCTCGAGCCGGGTGATGAGGGGGGAAATTAAGGGCTTCGAAATTGTAATAATCCGTTTCAATCTCTGGACCTTCCTCAATGGAAAAGCCCATGCTTAAAAAAATATTCTCAATTTCTTGCTTAAAAAGCAGGAGAGGATGAGGGGAACCCTGATATATTTTTCGCCCTGGCAAGGTTAAATCGACTTCTGTCTGGATACTTTGGGAACTGGCCAAAGCTTGTTCTTTCTCTTGGAGTTTAGTCTGAATATATTGCTTTAAAGAATTGAGTCTGGCCCCAATCTTAGGCCTCTCCTCAGGTTTTAACTTCTTCAGCTGATTAAATAGCTTCTTTAAATACCCTCGATGTCGGCCCAAATAAAAATAACGTACCTCTGTTAGGGATTTGGCATCTTTAAGGCGAGCTAAATCCTGATCAAAAGCTTGTTGGCAGTCTTTTATTTGTTCTTGAAGATTTCTCATAACCCTTTTATCTGGAAGCCAGCTTGAGAACCAGCTTCATTTATTCAGGCTGTAGCCTGTTTTACCTTTTCTACTAGCTGAGAGAATGTTTGGGGTGAATTGACGGCTAAATCAGCCAGTATTTTTCTATCCAGCTCAATGTTTAATTGTTTCAGTCCATGGATAAAGCTATGGTAAGAGAGGCCATTGTTAGCGGCTGCAGCTTTAATTCTAATAATCCATAGCCGCCTAAACTCTCTTTTGCGCACTCTCCGATCGCGATAGGCATAAAGCATTGCTTTCTCTACAGCTTCTTTGGCCGTGCGGTAATTATGGCTTCGGGCTCCCCAGTAGCCTTTAGCTTCTTTTAAAATTTTAGCTCTCCTTTTGTGCTTTTTTGTTCCTCTCTTAACTCTTGGCATTGTTCTCTCCTCTTTAGCTCAACGCTCAGGGCAAACATCCCCCTTGTCTTTATTGTTCGTAGGGAAGCATTTTTTTTATTTTAGCTCTTTCCATTGAGCTAATTTCTACTTTTTTCCTTAACCCCCTCTTTCTCTTGGGTGATTTCTTAGTCAGGATATGACTTTTATAAGCTTTACTGTGAACTATTTTCTTTTTGCCTGTTACTTTGAACCTTTTCTTGGCTCCTCGATGCGATTTTAGTTTTGGCATCTTTTCCTCCTGTCTTAAGCGGACTTACCAAAGCTGAAACAGCCCAAGGCTGAGAACGAACATCGCTATCTCGATGGCCAAAATCTTTGACATCCTCAAACACTCTTTCTAAAATCTGATGGGCTAACTCTGGTTTAGCTTTTTCTCGGCCCCTCAACATAACCGTAATTTTTACTTTATTACCATCATCCAGGAATCTCCGAACGTGTCTAATTTTAAAATTATAATCATGGATGCTTATTTTCGGCCTGAATTTTATCTCTTTAATCTGAATCTGTTTCTGATGTTTTTTAGCTTCCTGGGCTTTTTTATGGAGTTCATAAAGATATTTTCCGTAATCCATTATCCGGCAAACTGGCGGAACTGCTTGAGGGGCAATCTCAACCAAATCTAGTTCTTTTTCTTTGGCCAGTGATAAAGCTTCGGCAAGAGGGACAATCCCGAGTTGCTCTTTGTTTTCATCTATTATTCTAACTTCTCTCGCTCTAATCATTTCATTTATCCGATGAGGCTTGGTTTTGCGGGCTCTGCCGGGATAGAATGTCCGTCTTCTGATGATTAACCTCCTTTAAATATTAAAATCCAAAGATTTAGTTTTAACTATTTCTTTTATTTTTGCAAGCAATTCATCCACATTTACTTGGCCCTTATCTCCAAGGCTGTGAATTCTCATGGAAACAGTGCCCTCAGCTATTTCTTTGTCTCCGACAATAAGAATTAGAGGGATTTTCTGCATCTCCGCTTCTCTTATCTTATAAGTCATCTTTTGCCGACGGAGGTCCAACCAATTTCTGAAGCCTTGGGCTCTAAATTTGCGATCCAAAGAAACAGCATAATCATTATGCCTATCGGCAATAGGAATAATAGCCGTTTGAACAGGGGCCAACCAGAGGGGGAAATTACCATTATAGTGTTCAATTAAAATGCCGAAAAACCTTTCCATTGAACCCAAAATAGCTCTATGGATAAGAAAAGGACGGTGATCCAGGCCATCCTGACCTACATAACTGATGTCAAATCTCTGAGACAAATTAAAATCTAACTGGATAGTGGTGCATTGCCAAGATCGGTGAAGAGCATCTTTTATTTTAATGTCAATTTTAGGCCCATAAAAAACTCCCTCGCCTTCATCTACCTGGAATTCCAGCTTTTGGGCTACCAAAGCCTGCTTTAAAGCTTGGGTAGCTCGATCCCAATCTTCAAGGCTACCGACAAACTTGTCTGGACGAGTGGAAAGAAAAATATCATATTCTCTAAAGCCAAAAGTCTTTAAAATTCTCAAGGCCAGAGCAATAACTCTATTTATTTCTTCTTGCAGCTGATCCTGGCGACAAAATATATGGGCATCATCTTGAGTAAAACCTCTCACTCTCAGCAAACCATGAAGAACACCACTGCGTTCCAGGCGATAAACAGTGCCCAACTCGGCCCAGCGTAGAGGGAGATCGCGGTAACTGCGCTGTCGAGATTTATAAACCATAATATGGAAAGGGCAGTTCATAGGTTTTAATTCATATTCTACCTCATCAATCTGAAAGGGAGGGTACATAGCAGTGTAGAATTCTGTGTGCCCGCTTCGGCGCCAAACATCAAGCTTAGCCAAATGAGGAGTGTAAAGAAAATCATAATCATCCTCAATATGTTCCTGACGCCAATAGTCCTCAATAATTCTCCTGACTGTGGCCCCCTTAGGGTGCCAAAGGATTAAACCTGCCCCTAGGTCATTATTGAAGCTGAATAAATCAAGTTCCTGACCTAGCTTTCGATGATCTCTTTTTTTAGCCTCTTCCAGCAGAGAAAGATAATTCTCCAAATCTTGTTTATTAAAGAAGGCTGTACCATAGATTCGCTGCAGCTGCTGACCTTTTTCGTCTCCTTTCCAATAAGCGCCAGACACCGAAAGCAGTTTGAAATGGCGAATATATTTGGTAGAAGGAAGATGAGGCCCTAAACAAAAATCAATAAAGCTTCCCTGGCGATAGCAAGAGACAACCTCTCCCCCTTTTTCTTGGATAAGCTCTACTTTTAATGTCTGTCCCAGTTTTTGAAATAAATCGAGAGCTTGTTGTTTGGTATAGGCAACTCGTTTGATTGGTATATCCTGAGCAGCCAACTCTTTCATTTTGGCCTCAATAGCCACCAGATCCTCAGGAGTAAAAGGCTTATCTCTTAAGAAATCGTAATAAAAACCATTCTCAACGGCTGGACCAATACCCACTTGAGTGCCTGGAAAAAGCTCAATGACAGCCTGAGCCAAAAGATGGGCAGAGCTGTGTCTTAATATTTCTAAGGCCTCTTCCGTATCAGGATAAAGCCAGTGAATTTTCATTTTGTCTTCCACTCTCGTTTCCAGGCTTACTATTCGACTGTCAATTTTGGCCAGGAGGGGTTGCTGCTCAAGTTTCAGTTCTGATATTAGAAATTTTAGAGAAAGACCTGGCTTAACCAAATGGGTAGACCCTTCTATCTCAATTTTAACTAAATTAGCCATAAATTTTTTAATGTATTCAAAAGGGTAGGCAACTCTAGTCTTAAGTCAATTAAGGCACTTCCTCTTTGAATACTTACTCCTTTTAAATTGGTAGGCGCGGAGGGTATCGAACCCTCGACCTCTTCCGCGTCAAGGAAGCACTCTACCACTGAGCTACGCGCCTACTTTTTCAAGCCTATATATTAATAATTTCACCTCTGGCTGTCAACCATATCCAAGGAGGGCTCAAGGCAGCTTGCTGGGCACAGCCGGCCCCGACAACTCAACTTAAACTTTAAACCGTTTATCCCTTACTCTTCTGCATTTTGATCTTTGAATTTTGACTTTCCTCCTTTAAGCTTTTACTTTTTCCTGTTTACTCCTCACTCTTTACTCTTTACTGTTTACTCCTCACTGTTTACTCTTTACTGTTTACTCTTTTTATCCTATTATAAACAAGATGATTGG
>CAZEQD010000021.1:0-34163 GCA_964514305.1 uncultured Eubacteriales bacterium | reverse complement strand
ATCAATAGAGAAGCATAATTTATGAAACTTATGAAGGTCTGACCCCATCTGCTGGTTATTATATATATTACCCCGCTTTTCTTTATAGAGCCTGGGCAGGATTGACATAAGAATAGGCATATGTTAAAGTTGGATGCGATTTGATTCAAAGATTGTGAGGCAGGTGAGATGTTTGCGGTTATTAGAACAGGAGGAAAACAATATAGAATTCAGGAAGGAGATGTTCTTCATCTCGAAAAGTTAGAGGCTGAAGAAGGGAAGAAAATCTACTTTGATGAAGTTCTTTTAATTGAGGATGGCCAGAATATTTTGATCGGAACTCCTCTGGTTGATAAAGCTCGAGTAAAAGCTGAAGTTATCGAACACTTTAAAGATGATAAAGTAATTATTTTCAAGAAAAAGAGGAGGAAACAGTATAAAAAGAAGAAAGGCCACCGCCAACCCCTGACTACTGTAAAGATTGAAGAGATTATTTCTGATAGTAAAGCTATTGCTGAAAAACTTAAAGAGGCGGTCAAGAAGGAAGAAAAAAGAAAATCAGTCAAGAAAGCAGAACCAAAAGAAAAGATTGTTCCCCAAGAGGTAAAGAAAAAGCCCTCTCCGAAAGAAGCAAGCAAGGAAGAGAATAAAGTAAAAAGGCAGACAAAGGCTAAGCAACCAATTGAAACTAAAACTGAAGCTGAAAAGAAGGCCTCTCCAAGGAAATGAGGACAGAAAAAACCAGCCATTTCCTCATCAGAGATGACCAAAACTAAGGAGAAAAAAGATGGCTCATAAAAAATCTGGAGGAAGCGCCAAGAATGGCCGAGACAGTCATGCCAAACGCTTAGGCGTTAAGCGGTCTGGTGGTCAGTTTGTAAGAGCTGGTTCCATTTTGGTTAGACAGCGGGGGACACGGTTCAAACCAGGATTAAATGTAGGGCGTGGCAAAGATGATACTCTATTTGCCCGTATAACTGGGTATGTGCGCTTCGAAACCAAAGGTAAGGGAAGGAAGTTTGTCTCTATCATCCCTTCGCCTGAGGAGGTTTGAGCTCCGTTAAGGATGTTCGTTGATCAGGTTAAGGTCATCCTCCAAGCAGGTAAGGGAGGTAATGGCTGCGTGAGTTTCCGCCGGGAATGGGGGGTACCCAGGGGTGGACCGAATGGAGGTAGTGGCGGCCAAGGGGGGAGCATCTATTTTATTTCAGATAAGAATATAAAGTCTTTGGCATATTTTCGTTTCCATCCCATAAATAAAGCCCCCAGAGGGGCTCATGGCCAGGGCGGCAATCGTCAAGGTAGAAAAGGGGATGATTTATTCCTTAAAGTTCCGGTAGGCACTGTTATCAGAGAAGAAAACAATCCAGCTATTCTTTTTGATTTTGTTCGATCAGGGCAAAAATTTTTAGCAGCCAAAGGCGGAAAAGGGGGTAGAGGGAATGCTTCTTTTGTAACCTCCAGCCATCAAGCTCCACGCCGAGCAGAGTCGGGCCAGCCAGGAGAAGAGAAAAGCTTTATTTTAGAATTAAAACTCATTGCTGATGTAGGCCTTATCGGCTTTCCCAATGTTGGCAAGTCTACTTTAATCTCAAAAATATCAGCCGCAAAGCCGGTGATAGCTGATTATCCTTTTACTACTCTTATACCTAATTTAGGAGTGGTCGATATCGATGAGTTCCGAAGCTTTGTTATCACTGACATTCCTGGCTTAATAGAGGGAGCTCATCTTGGCCATGGTTTAGGAATAAAATTTCTTAGACATGTGGAAAGGACGAAAATATTGGTCCATCTGATAGACATTTCTCCCTTTACTAAGAGAGATCCTATCCAGGATTACAGGACTATCTTAAGTGAACTGGCCGCTTTTAATCCAAAATTAGTTGAGCGCCAGCAAATATTGGTAGCCAACAAAATAGATCTTTTGGATAAAGATAAACGCAGACTAGAAGCTGTTAAATCTTTGGCCCAGAAAGAAAACTTACCTTTTGTGGCTATTTCTGCTCTGAAGAATGAAGGGCTCAAAGAATTAGTGGCTCTGATGGTTGAGAATTTAGGAGCGAGGCTGGAGGAGAAAAACAGGCTAAATGGAAAGCAATAGAATCGGTATTTTTGGAGGAACATTTAATCCCATTCATGCTGGCCATTTAAAGGCAGCTAAAGATGTTCAAGAGAAGTTTAAATTAAAAAGAATACTTTTTATTCCTTCTTATATCCCTCCCCATAAAGAAACTTCTGAGGTAGCTTCTCCCCAACACCGTTTGCAAATGGTGAAGTTAGCTACTTCTCTTTATCCCCGATTCGTTCCTTCCGCCCTTGAAATTGAGGCTAAGGGTAAGTCTTATTCTATTTTTACCCTGGAGAAAGTGAAAAAATTATACCCAGAGGCTTTTATTTTCTTTATTTTGGGCATCGATGCTTTTTTGGAAATTGATACTTGGAAAGATTACCATAAAGTACTGGAGCAGTGCTTTTTTATCGTCATCAGCCGTCCAGGTTATGAGTTGAAGGAAGCCAAAGAAATTCTGGGAGGCCGATATAAATCCAGGATGTATGAAGCATCTGAATTATGTTCTCTGAAAGAAGAAGTTTTTTCATCTTTTAAAATATTTCTTTTCGACATAAATAGTTTAGAAGTCTCTTCGACAGAGATTAGGTCCAGGATAAAACAAGGACGTTCAATAAGAGGAATGATGCCGGAAGCTGTGGAAGAATATATATATCGACATCGCCTTTACAGGAATAGCAATGAATAAAGAATTACCACCAAAGCTGTCCAAACGAAGTCTTCCCCGGGAAGTTAAGATGGGAGTAAAGGCCAGCTTAGCTAAAAAGGGAGAAGAGTTGGTTGTTCTTGATTTAAGGGGAATTGCTTCTTTTACAGATTTTTTTATAATCACTCATGGCAACTCACCTCGCCAGAATATAGCTCTTTATGAGAATGTTGAGCAAGAACTTAGAAAAGAAAATATTAGACCCCTAAGTATCGAAGGCAAAGAGAATGCTGAATGGATTTTGATGGACTATGGAAGTTTTATTGTTCATGTTTTTTCTAAGAGGGCAAGAGAGTATTATTCTTTAGAGAAATTATGGGGAGATGCCCTTAAATTATACTATTGAGTAGAAAAAAATTTATTTATAAAACCGAAATCATTATCTCTCCAGAGTTGCTTTTCTAAATTATTGCCAGTCTGGAATAGCTATTCTAAAAGGAAGCTTTAGTTCCCCATCTGGCCAAATTTAACAAGCCCAAATTTTGATAATAAGTAGAATTAAATCCTTTGGATAGAGGCTTATGTTAATTTTAATATAGCCGTAATAAGAGGTTCCCCCTATTAATTTTAGATGAGAATTTCTTATAAAAAAAATTATTGACATTTGAGAAGATTGACATTATTTTATTGTCAATTTTAAAGAAGAATTCAAATAAAAATAAGGGAGAAAGGTTCTCATTAATGAGATTGAGAATTGTCTGGCCGGGCAAAACGCGAAACCAGGCTATAAGAAGTTTACAAGATTTTTATCTGAGAAAAATAAACCGCCTTGAAAAGTGTGAGATTATTGAAACCAGAGAAACCAGAGGTATTTCTGAAAAATTTGAAAAGAGGATTAAAAAAATTGAAGGCCAGGCACTTGAAAAATACTTAAATGATGGCTATATTATCTGCCTTTCTGATAGAGGTCAAGAAATGAGTTCGACTGAATTCGCCCTGTTTTTAGAGAAAATAAGTTCTGCTTCGCCTTCTTTCATCACATTTGTAGGAGGAGGCTTTTTAGGGCTGGAAGAGAAGATATTAAAGAAGGCTAATTTTCTTCTGTCTTTATCTAAAATGACCTTTTCTCATGAATTAATACGCCTCATTTTGTTAGAACAGATTTATCGTTCTTTAACCATTATGAAAGGATTAAAATACGCTAAGTAAGGGGGTATGTTTTGAATAAAAAAGAAAAGGAACATTACAAAAAGAAGTTATTGCAAAGAAAGAATGAAATTATTAATAAACTGAGTAAAGTATATAACGAAAGTAAAGAGGTTGGGCCAGAAATAGCTCAGGATGTGGGTGATAGAGCCGAAACTTCTTATACCAAGGAGTTCCTTTTAAGTCTATCTGATGCAGAGCGTCAGCAGCTACGACAAATTGATGAAGCTTTAAAGAAAATTGAGATTTGCCAATATGGTATCTGTGAGAGATGTCATAAAGAAATCAGTAAAAAAAGACTTGAGGTCATTCCCTGGGCCCTATATTGTATTGAATGCCAACAAAAAGAGGAGGGATCAGCCTGATTGCTTGGCTTGGGAGAAGCATTACTGAGTGTTCAAAATTAAGTGAGCTCATTTTTTTTCCTTCTTTCTGCCGGCTTTGTTCTTGTCTTCTTCAGTCTCCAGAAGAAAAAATTGTCTGTAATTCCTGTCTGGAAAGTATTAGGCCTGCCCGTACTTCAGTCTGTCTGCGTTGCGGACGATTCTTTGATAGCCAACTCGAGGACCACCTCTGTTCTGATTGCTTACATAAACTTCCTCCCTATTCTTATCATCGTTCCGCTGGCCGGTATCGAGGGCATCTCAAAGATATAATTCTTCTTTATAAATATGGTAAATTTAAGCGATTGAGCAAATATTTAGCTCGATTTGTTGGGCAAAGTCTGGGGCAAGATAAAAAATTGTGGGCAGGCATTGAGATAATAATACCTGTTCCCCTTCATAAAAAAAGATATAAAGAAAGAGGCTTTAACCAGGCTGCTCTTATGGCCAAAGAATTGGCTAAACTTAAGGGAATAAAATTTGAAAACAGAGTTCTGATTAAGATTAAAAATACCCTTCCTCAGACATCTTTAGTGGCTGGACCAAGAGCATCTAATGTCAAAGGGGCCTTCGCTATCAGACATAAAGAAAAGATTAAGGGAAAGAGTGTTATATTGGTTGACGATGTCTATACCACTGGCTCTACTTTAAAAGAATGTAGCCTTACTTTGTTAAAAGGTGGGGTCAAAGAAGTGAAGGCGGTCACAATAGCCCAGGCTTAATTTAGTGCTTTTTATGTAAAAAGAAAAGCACCTGAGACCAAGTGGCCGCAGGTGCCTTTCTTTAAGAATTATCAAGAGACGAATTACTTATTTTGTTAACTTTTTTGAGGGTTTGAGGATTTTTACCTTACGAGGTTTAAGCTCCGGCTTTTTGGGCATGGTTATTTTGAGGACTCCATTTTCATGTTCAGCCTTGATTTTGTCTTGATCGATGTAGTGGGGAAGAGTGAAAGAGCGATAGAAAGAACCATAGGCGCGTTCGATGCGGTGGTAATTTTCTTCCTTGGTCTCCTTTTCGAACTTCCTCTCGCCCTTGAGGCTCAGGGTGTTGTCCTCAATTTTAATTTCAATGTCTTTTTCGTCAATTCCAGGAACTTCAGCAGCCAGAACCAGCGCATTTTCCGTCTCGTAGATGTCGACTGATGGACTCCAGGTGCTGGCCACTAAATCCTTCTCCTCTCCTCGCGAAGTAAAAGCTTCCTCAAAAAGACGGTTCATTTTTTCCCTCAAAGTGATTAAATCTCTGAATGGATCCCATCTGATGATAGCCATTTTATCACCTCCTTAATATCTGAGTCTGTTATTAATATAATATTTTAGTCTATATTTGTCAAGTATTTTTTTTAATTTTTTCATTTTTTATATTTACATCCTTTAATATAGGGCTGTACGGTCGGCTAGGGAGAGCGGGCTCTACAGATCTTTCTTCCCTTCTATCTATTTTCTTTCAACTTTCAAATTTTTTCTGTGCGTAATTATACACCCCACTGGCAACAGCAGACCATACAACTCACTTTACAAAGGACGGTCTGATAGGGGGCAGCAGATCCTACAGCTCTTTCCGCTCCTCACATTTTTCTTCTTATTCCTCACTCCTCACTTATTTGATCCTTGGATTAAGATGGTGGCTTCTCCCTTAATTTTTTTGTTTTCAAGCTGTTCCAGTAATTCCTGAGCTGTTCCTCTCACGAACTCTTCGTGAACTTTAGTCAATTCTCTAGCAACCACCACTTGCCTATTACCGATTATTTCTCTGACAAGGTTGAGAAAAAAAGGGATTCTTCTGGTTGGTAAGTAAAAAATGAGAGTACCTGTTTCTGATTTTAAAGATTCCAATAATTTTTTTAATGCTTCTTTTTTGATGGGAGGAAAGCCGAGAAAAAGGAACCTATGAGTTGCTAATCCCGAAGCTGCTAGAGCAGTAATTAAGGCTGAAGCTCCAGGGATAGATACTATTTCTATGCCTCGGCTAATAGCTTCTTTTATTAAAGGATAGCCGGGATCAGAAATGCCAGGAGTGCCAGCATCGGAGACAAGGGCTACATCTTTGCCTTGGAGCAAGAGGCTAATAATTTTTATTAGTTTTTGATTTTCTCGAGGATAATAATAACTTATTAATTCTTTTTTTATTTTGTATTTATTGAGGAGCTTTCTTGTTTGGCGAGTATCCTCGCAAGCAATAAAATGCACTTTTTTGAGGACATTAAGAGCCCTGATGGTTAAATCTTCAAGATTTCCTATAGGAGTTCCTACTATATAGAGGATGCCTTTAGCCGGACATTTTTCATTTTTTGTTGGAGGGGGCATGATGATAGTGATTATTTCTCCCAATCATAGGGATAGAGGAAATCATGACCGATGGTTCGGAAAGACAATTTAGGGATGGGAGGTAATCTTCTTTTGAATTGAGATTTTTTTATTAAATTGATTATTTTTTCAACTTCTTTTCTTTGGAAACCGGCCGCAATCACCTCTTTTTTCGATTTTCTTTCATCGACCAATAAGTATAGAATTTGGTCTGCCTTCTCGTAAGTAAAACCCAGCTCTTTTTCATCAGTCTGCCCAGGCCAGAGGCCTGCAGTTGGAGTTTTGTCACAAATTCTTTGGGGAAGACCAAGGTGGGCGGCTAGTTGTCTGATTTGAGTTTTATAAAGATCACCTAAAGGATTTAACCCACAGGCCATATCTCCATGGATAGTTCCGTAGCCCAGAAGCAGTTCTGTTTTATTGCTGGTTCCCAGGATTATAGCTTTCTCTCGAGCAGAAAAATCATAAAGGATAGCCATTCTTTCTCTGGCCATTTTGTTGCCTTTAAGCTTTTTATTAGCAGTAGGGTGATTGGAATAATAAGCATCTATCGTGGGAGATATGTCAATAAGATAGCTTTGGATTCCTAATATTTGGGCTACCTCTCGGGCATCGTCAATGTCTTGATTAAAAGTTTGTCCATAAGGCATGATGAGACCTATCACCATGGCTGGAGACAAGGCTTTAGTAGCTAAGAAAGTACATACTGAGGAATCAACTCCGCCTGAAAGGCCTATTATCGCCTTTTTAAATTGGGTTTTAAACAATTCCTCCTTAATAAAAGAAACGAGAACTTTTTCCACCAAAGAAGGGTTAATCTTTAACATCGTTGATGATCATCTTTAGGGCATTGGCTATAATTTCAGGCTTTTCATCTCTTCGATAGGGCCATTTTTTACGAGCTTCTTTTATTTTTTCTAAGTCTATTTCTTTAATTAAAAAATGCTGGTCAAGATAAGGAGCTTGGGCGACCATCTCTCCTGAAGGATTGAAAATAAAAGAGCCTCCGGCAAAATGTTTTCCGTCTTCAAATCCGACCCGATTGCAGTAAATTAGATAGACAGATGAAAAACGTGATATAGCCTCCCCCATCAATTCCCACATGCGGCAGCTTTGATAATTGTCCTTTTCAGAAAGACCCCGGCCAGGAGAGGCGCTGATAATAATGATTATCTCTGCCCCACCGACAAAAAGCAAATAGCTGGAGCTATAGTGAAGAAAATCGTAGCATATTTCCAGGCCCATTGGGCCCCAGGGGGTTTTAAATGTTTTGAAACTTCTTCCCTGAGCAAAAAACTTGCCCTCTTCTAAAAAACCATAAGTAGGCAGAAAAACTTTGCGGTGAATATGAACAATTTTGCCCCTAGAGATAAAAGCTGCAGAGTTGTAAAAAAGACCTCTTTCTTTTTCTTCAACAAAGCCTACTATAAGTGAAAGACGGCGGCTTAGATCTTTTAACTCTGAGAAAACTGAGGCTTTAGCTGGCTTTAAAGCCACTTCTTCGGCTAAATCGTTGAGATTATAGCCAGTTAAGCTTAGTTCGGGAAATATCAGAAGGTCGACTTTTTCTTTAATGGCTTTGTTTATCCATTTAAGATGAAGATCAAAATTTTTATTTATTTTTCCCAAATGTGGAGCTATTTGGGCCAAGGCAACTTTCATGTTAAAAGAAATATCATAATTTCTTCGCCTTTGCAATTTAGGATTAGAAGTCTATAATAAAAAAAATGAGCAGGTTGCATTATATTTTGAGCGAAATATTATAATTAGGTGTAGGTGTGAGTTGTTAATAATTGAAAACGGAAAAAAAGCAGCCAAAGGTTAGCCATGATCGAACATATAGGATGTTACTTAAAAGATATATATTTAAATAAAAAAAGCGGCCGACTTATTTTTCATTATCAGGATATCCATAAATATCTCTTTTTTCAGGATGGCTTTCTTATTTTTGCTAAAACAAACCAGCGGCCAGAGCTTCTGGGAAAAGTCTTATTTAAATTAGGCAAGATTTCAGAAAATGATTATGCCCAAATCGAGGATTATATTGAACCCCAGAAAAATATTGGACAGGAACTTATCAGGCAAGGCCTCATTACGAGACAAGATTTACAAGAGGGACTTTCTTATCAAATAAGAGAAATTGCCTTAAATATTTTTCCCTACTTTGAAGGAGAATTTAAGTTTCAGCCTATTCAGGGTTTTTTTGAACAAGTTCTGGAAACAAAGATTGAACTTCCTCTTTTAATTGAGGACGGAATAAGGCGAATGAAGTTTGATTCTTCTCTCCAACTGTTACTTCAGGATAGGATTCCTGTTCTCAAAGGGAAGGAATTTTTTCACCGCTTGACTGAGGAAGAAAGAGACATTTTAACAATTGTTGACGGTTTGAGTTCAGCGGCTGCGCTTTTTCCCCAGGCCAAGCTCAGCCCCCAGGTATTTTGGAAAAGCCTTTTTCTTTTATATTGTTTAAATTTAATAGACTTTAAAAGCCAAGATAAAGGTTCTGTTGAAGTAAAGGAGGGCATTCCTGATGAAATGCGCCGCAGATTAGATGAGATCATTAGTTTGAGTGATAACTTTTCTCACATGAATTATTATCAAATATTAAAAGTAGAACCGACTGCTTCTCAGGCAGAAATAAAAAAAGCTTATTTCCAGCTGGCCCGCCGCTACCATCCTGACCTTTTTAGTCAGGAAATGCCTTCTGAGATCTTGGAGAAGACTAAGGAAATTTTCTCTTATATTACCAAAGCTTATAGTGTTCTCAGCGATGAGGCTAAAAGGCGCAGCTATAACTCTGATCTGGCTGTCTTATCCCCAGAGAACAAAAATGATACAGCTAAAAAAGCAGAAACAAAATTTCGCAAGGCCAAAACCCTTTACGATATGGGCATCTACGAGGATGCTTTGATTTTATTGGAAGAAGCCATAAGATTAGTTCCTAATCAGGGGAATTATTATTTACTTCGAGCTTTAATTGAAGCAAAAATTCAGGGACTCCATAGAAAAGCCGAGGAAGATTTTCTAAAAGCTATCAAATTATCCCCTTGGAATCCTGAAGCTTACGTAGGTCTAGGCCTTTTATATAAAAATGAAGGATTGAATATTAAAGGCAGGAAGCAATTTGAAAAAGCTTTGCGTTTTGATCCTGAGCATAAAATTGCTTTGCGCGAATTGGGTGTTTCGAGGGTTAAAGAAAAGAAAAAAGGTTTTAGCTTAAAAGATATATTAACCATGGACGTTTTTGGTAAAAAGAAGAAGTAGAATGATTTATTTCCGAAGCAATAAAAATTTAGGTTTGACCTGTCAATTTTAAAAATTCTTGTTCATTAAGAAGAGGGATACCCAGCTCTTGAGCTCGCCTTAATTTGGATCCAGGAGATTCTCCGACCACAACATAATTTGTCTTTTTTGTTACTGAGGAAGAAACTGTCCCGCCCAGTTCTTCTATGATGTATGAAGCCTCATCTCGGGTTAGAGTAGTTAGCTTCCCAGTTAAAACAAATACCTGGCCGGCCAAGGGCTTCGCTCCTTCTTTTTCTTCTTTTACCTTAAAATTTAGGCCTGCCTCTTTTAATTTACGAAGAAGCTCGATATTGGCTGGTTGTTTAAAAAAGAAAACAATACTCTCAGCTACTTTAGAACCGATACCTTCCACATGGGTAAGCTCTTCCAAGGAAGCTCGCTGCAGATTATCTATGCTTTTAAAATGCGAAGCTAAAATCTGAGCTGTTCTCTCCCCAACATACCTAACGCCCAAAGCATAAATAAGCCGGCTCACTTCTCTTTTCTTTGATTTTTCTATTTCCTCCAGTAAGTTCTGAGAGCTTTTAAACCCCATCCTTTCCATCTTGACCAGATTTTCAAGCTTAAGGGAATAGAGATCAGGGATTGCTTTTACTAGTTTTTTTTCTAATAATTGATCGAGGACTGCTTCCCCTAAGCCTTCGATATTCATGGCCCGTCTCGAGGCAAAGTGAAGGAGAGACTCCCGTAGCCGAGCAGGGCAAGAAGGATTGGGGCAACGAGCTACAGCCTCGCCCTCGGGTTTATAAACAGCCGTATGGCAGACTGGGCATCGCCTTGGAAAAACGAACGGTACCTCGTGGCCGCTTCGTCTTTCTTTCATAACAGAGACAACTTTGGGAATAACATCTCCGCTTCTTTCGATAAGGACATAATCTCCTATTCTGATATCCTTCCTTTTAATTTCGTCCTCATTATGGAGAGTAGAGCGGCTGATAGTGATACCCGCTAGTTTTACCGGTTCTAAGAGAGCCACAGGAGTTAGAGCACCTGTGCGGCCCACTTGGATAACGATATCTTTTATCTTGGTTGTGGCCTGGCGAGCAGGAAATTTAAAGGATATAGCCCAGCGAGGAAATTTAGCCGTGCTGCCCAGTTGGAGGCGATGTTGGGTGGAATTAACCTTAATCACCACTCCATCGACATCGTAATCCAGGCTGTCTCTTCGCTGGCACCATTCTTGCCAATAAGCAATTACTTCATCCAGAGAATGACAGAGATGGGAATGAGGATTTGTCTTGAACCCCAGTTTTTTTAACATTTGCATATTTTGCCATTGACTTTCCATTTCTCGCCCTTCGATGAAGATGTAATAAAGAAAGACATCCAGCTTACGAGAAGAAACTTGCCGGGGATCAAGAAGACGAAGGGAACCAGCGGCTGCATTCCTGGGATTAGCAAAGAGAGGTTCTCCATTTTTTTCTCTTTCTTTATTGATCGCCAGGAAAGATTTGAAGGGTAAATAGATTTCGCCTCTTACTTCTACTTCTCGAGAGTCATCAATTTCAAGGGGCAGACTGCGGATGGTTTTGACACTGGGGGTGACGTCATCCCCTCGGAAGCCGTCACCTCGAGTTACAGCTTGAAAATATTTACCTTGGCGATAAATGATTGAAATCCCCAAGCCATCTATCTTGAGCTCAACCACATACTCTATTTTCTGGGAAAGGATGATTTTTTTTATTCGCTCTTCAAACTCTCTTAGCTCCTCTATGCTGTAACAATTATCAAGGCTAAGCATAGGCATCCGGTGGGTAACAGAAGCAAAACCGGCCAGGGGTTGTTCTCCTACTCGTTGGGTAGGGGATTCAGGGGTGATGAGGTCTGGGAACTGATTTTCAAGATTTTCAAGTTCTTTTACTAGAAGATCAAATTCATAATCTGAAATTTGGGGATCGTTATCGACATAATATTTTTTCTCGTGGTATTTAATCTCTTCTCTTAATTTTTTTATTCTTTTGGCTGCTTCCTGATGAGAGAGAGGCTTCATTTCTTTTCACCTCCTCTTAGTTTGAAGTTGCCTTTCTATGGCTCCAGCCAAGTTTACCTCCCTTTCTAACTGATAGATTAAGGAAAATTTCCTTTTTAGTTTAGATGAAATAAATATGGCTGAAAACAAAATCAAAACCGATTTTAATATTATAACAGAGCCTGAAAAAGTTCAAATGGGGAGAAATGATCGAATTTTTATGATTATTAAGAAGGGCTAAAATAAGAAGAGAAGGTTGTGTAGATGGTCATCCATCCGTAGCCTATAATGGTGGATGGGAGTCTTTGGCGAGGATGGATGACCATCTACATTGGTGCAAATGACTTCTTTAATTATTGGACATCACGGAAATGAGGATGTTTCCTGGATGATCTAGGGAGGCTTGTTTTATTTAGACTGTCTTAGGTAATTCCCAATCTTTTTTTTGTTTCTTCTATTAATTTGTTGAATTTATCCAGAGCCGCCTTGGTTTCGGCTTCAAGCTTTTGGATGGCTTTTTCTTCAGTCTTGATGTTGGCCAAGAGGGTGTTCATCTCCTTTTTTTCAGCTTCGGTTAAATCTTCTTCAGCCTTGTCCTGAAATTTTTTATTGAACTCTGCTGTTAGGGCTTCCAGCTTTTTATTCCGTTCCGATAACTGTTGAACTTTTTCATTGTATTGAAGATCCTTATTTAGTGTGAAAAAGATAGTCTCAGCCAATTTCATGGCGTTTTTTGAATTTTTAGGAGAGAGAAAGCTGGCTTCGAGTAGATATTTGATGGCCTCTGATGAAAGAGAGGGATCTTTTTTGGCTTTGCCGGCTAAGATGATACCAATGTTGTAAGCTAATTCGCCACTTTTATGTTGGCTATAGGCCAGCTTGAAATATCTTAGGGCTTGATCTTTTTTTCTATTTTTATAAAGGGACTTAGCGTAGAAAGTATAGCTGCCAAAGTCTTTTAGAGCCGCAGCAGAAACTTTAAAGGCTTTTTCAGCTTCGTTATAGAATTTGAAATCATAAAGAGACTTTCCGATTTTTTTTAAAGTCTGGGCGATCTGTTTATCCTTGAGAATATTATAGGAATTTATGTAATCATTAACAGCACCTTTTAAATCTTTTGCTTTTTCTAAAGCCTGACCGTGAGCAAAATAGCCAGCCCCTATGAATTTGTTCCATTGAGCAGGAGTAGCGGTAGGCGATTCTTTACTTTTAGAAGCTTTGCCAGTTTGAATAACCTGCAGGGCATAATTTTTAGCTTTATCCAGATTTTGACCGAGTTTACTGTAAATCCCAGAAAGCTGGATGTAAACCTGGCATTTGGTCAAATCATCGAGACCTCCCAGAGATAAAGCCTTCTCTCCATAATTTATTGTTTCTTTAACAGTTTTTCCTTTATATGGGATCAGACATAGATTGGCATAAACAAAATTTTCGTATTTCGTGCCTTTTCCTCCGTACTTGGCGATATAACTCTTGAGTAATTTCACTTTCTGGGAAACGTCAGGTGTAGTAATTGCTTTGATGTATTCTTGGTCTGCGGGATTATTTTGAGCATATAAAGAAGCAAAAGTAGCAACAAAAAATAAGATGGCCATCAAAGATGCTAATTTCCTCATTTTCTAACCTCTCATCAGGATTTTAGGAATAATAGACCTGTTCATAAAAAATGTCAATAATAAAAAATAATAGATTTATTAAGCTCACTGCTTTCATATAATAATATAGCAAATTTCATGCCAAATATAAAGTCAATATAAGAGGAACTTCCTTTACTCCTAACTCCTTACTTTTTACTTTTTTCCCTTTATTATTTGGGGAAAGATGGTATAAAATTAAGCCCATGAAACCAGCTAAAGCTGAATTTGCTGCTTACTTTTTAAAGAGCGTAGGCAAACCACTTCAGCAATCAGTTCCTCTCAGTTTATATTCTAACTTTAAGATAGGGGGCCCGGCTGACTATTTTTTTGAAGCAGGTTCAGCCACCGAATTGAGGCACGCCCTCCAGGCAGCTCGAGAGTATGAGCTTCCTTATTATGTAATTGGAGGAGGCTATAATCTTTTGTTCGATAATGAAGGATATCGCGGTCTTATCATAAAAAATGCAGTCCAGAGCTTAAAACAGTTAGGAAAAAATCCAGAAATAGAAATTTCTGCTGGCTCCCTCTTATCAGACATGGTTGACTATTGTAGCCAGCAGGGTTTAACCGGGTTTGAATTTTTGGCTGGAATTCCGGGTACAGTGGGAGGCGCAATATTTGGTAATGCTGGCGCATTTGGTGAGAGCATCGGTAATTATTTGAAAGAAGCTTTTCTTCTAAATGAGCAAGGGGCAAAGGTAAAAGTTGGCTCAAAATATTTTGTTTTCGATTATAGATCCAGCATTCTGAAAAAGAAGCATTATCTTCTCTTAAAAGCAGTTTTTTCTCTTCAGCCAGGAGATCCGTTGAAAATAAAAAAGAATATCGAAGAAAACTTAGCTAAACGGGAGAAAAAGCATCCTCCCTTAAGTGTGGCCTCTGCCGGAAGCTATTTTAAGAATCCTGTAGGGCCAGAGGGGAAAAAGATAGCGGCTGCCTATCTTTTAGAACAGGTTGGAGCTAAAAATCTGAAAGTTGGAGAAGCAGCTGTTCATCCTTTTCATTCGAATTTTATTATAAATCTAGGCGGCGCTTCTTGTCGGGATATTCTCGCCCTGGCTGAAAAGCTAAAAAAAAGAGTTAAAGAGAAATTTGGTATTGAGCTTGAGGAAGAAGTTATTTATCTTCCAGAAGAGAGATCAATGCTTTAATTTTCTGCCGAGGAATTTTCTTTTCCCAGGCCGCTATCTGAAGAGCATGGACAGTTAGCTGGCGGTAGATATTTTGATATTGAGGAAAATCTGCTAAAACTTCAAGGTGCTTTCTAATGGTACTCACATCTCCTCGAGCAGCTGGTCCAGTTAGTGCCTGACCGGTGTTAAGATTTTTTACATTCTGTATGGTTTTTTGCACTAGTGGAAAAAGAACCGAATGAGGTGGCTGCTGTTGGAGGTCGACTTTAGCCAGGAGAGACTCAGCTATATCTAAAAGAGAAAGTAAAAGGTTGGAGGCAAAACTACAGGCAGTATGGTAAGCGGGTTTATCTTGGGCTCTGAGCAAAATGACTCGAGCCCCCAGGCTGGCGGCTATCTCTTCTCCGACGGAAAGAGCCTCTCCAGCTCCTTCTAAACCAAAATATATGCCTTCAAACTGGTGAATATCAGCCATTTTTTGAGGAAAAGATTGGAGGGGGTGAAAAGAGGCGGTTGAAGCTCCTTTATCTTTTACTTCTTTTAAAATAGCTGCTGGGTGGAGACCGCTGCAGTGGAGAACAACTTTTCCTGACCAGTCAAGATTATAACCGGACAGCTCTTTAGTAATTTTTTTTATTTTATCGTCAGGAACACAGATAAAGACTATCTGTCCTTCTTCAGCTACCTGACGGTTATTGGTCGAAGCTTTCCCTTGTCCGATTATTTTTTGGCTTTCTTTGGCTGAAGATAGACTGCGACAGGATATAGCTTTAATCTTGAATTTTTTTTGAGCTAGAGCTGCAGCTAAGCAAGTACCAACTTTACCCGCCCCTATTATAGAAATATCCCTCATTTTTTCCGGCTAAATATTTTGAGCCAATAGCTTATTTCAAGAGGAGAAAGATTAGCCACATCTTTTTTCATCTCTTGGGATTTTTTATGTCTTTTCAGTACCTTTTTTAATTGTTTACTAAATTCGGCTGAGCTTAAGGAAATGGCTCCTTGGCGACGAGCATAGTTTTTTATGTCGCGGTCAGAACTGACCACATAGAAACGCCGCAGATCTGTCTGTTGGTCGATTATTTTTTTGATGATATAATCTGCATCTTGACCAAAGTTAGGGTAAAAAATTGATAATGATTTTTTTTGAAAATCTTCTAAAGGAAGTTCTAAATCTAAGGGGCCATCAAAGACTAAAAAGATTTTTGTTTTTTTAAACTTCTGGAAAATAAGCAGTTGATAAGCTAAATCTCGTTTACTTTCGGGTTTCTTTAAATTAGAAGGAGAGATATATCCTATCAGATTGTTGCCATCAATTAAATAAGCCACCTAAAAAATTTCTGCCAGTTGGAGTTGAGGCAGGTTAATTGTTAATTAAAGACTGTAAGATTGGCCGGGTTTGAGGATAATGACCTCAGCTAGAGAACTCACTCTTTTTTTAAATTCTTGGGGATCAACACTGACAATAGGGAAGGTTCCATAGTGGATAGGAATGACTTTTTTAGTTTTGATAAATTCAACTGCCTTTGCCGCAGAGGGTATGCCCATAGTATAGCGGTCACCGATAGGAATAAAACTGAGATCAGGCTGGAAGAATTCTCCAATGAGTTTCATATCGTAGGTCAAGCCTGTATCTCCTGCATGATAAAGCCTTTTCCCGTCCAATTCGACCACGACTCCGGCTGGATTACCCTTTTCGGCTGAGTGAAGAGCTTGAACCATATGCACTTTTACCCCTTTGACTTCCACCGTACCTCCGATATTCATACCTTCGGTGGCGATACCTCCGGCTTCGGCCTCTACCGCCACTTCGTGCATGGCCACAAGAGTGGCTCCGGTTTTTTTACAGATAGGAAAAGCATCTCCTAAATGATCACTGTGGTAGTGAGTAACAATAACCAGGTCTGCTTCTGTTATCTCCTCAGGAGTAATGGAAGCAGACGGATTGCCAGTTAAAAAGGGGTCAATATAAAGCGTTTTAGATCCTTTGATTTTTACACCAGCGTGTCCAAGCCAAGTTATTTCCAATGTCTTGCCTCCTTATTTAAAACTTTTTTCCTGAAATAATCATAAAATCTGCCGGTTTTTTTATCCGGGCGGCCAGCCCATCCTCCTTCCTCCCAGAAGGTGGAGGTGGAGGTGGCCAACTTCCTGACCTGAATCTTTGCCGTTATTAAGAACTAATCTGTAGCCGCTATCAGCGATTCCCTTTTCTTCAGCTAATAGTCGAGCTCTAAAGAGGAGCTCGCTTAAAATTTGCTTTTTCTCTATAGGAATATCGTTGAGGGAAGCAAAGTGCTGCTTGGGGATGAGCAAGATGTGGATAGGAGCTTTAGGATTGATATCATTAAAAGCCACTATCTCTTCATCTTCATAAACGATACTGGCGGGAATTTCTTTATTTATAATTTTGCAGAAAATACAATCTTTCATTTAACACCTTCCTTTTATGAACAAGGCCAATCCAGTTTTAGGTATTTTTCATTAATCTGGGGGTCTACGATTGTCATCCTTTTATCCTTTCTATAGGCACACCAAGAGAGCGGAGTTTTTCTTCGATTTTTTCATAGCCTCTATCCAGATGCTCCACCTCATTGATTATTGTTTCTCCATTAGCTATAAGTCCAGCCAAGACCAAAGAGGCTGAAGCTCTAAGGTCAGTAGCAATAGTCTCGGCTCCAGAAAGAGGGGTTTTACCCTTAACAATGGCTTTATCAGCGAAGACTTCAATATTGGCTCCTAATCTTAGAAGCTCGTTTATGTGAGAAAATCTTCTGTCAAAAATAGTTTCAGTGATTATTGAAGTGCCTTCAGCTTGGGTCATAAGGACAATAAATTGGGCCTGCATGTCAGTGGGAAAACCAGGATAGGGGGAGGTTGTTATATCCTGGGGCCGTATCTGTTTACTACCCACTACTCGCAGAGTATTCTTTTCGGGCTTTTCAATTTTTGCCCCAGAATATCTTAATTTATTGATAACTGTATCCAAGTGATCAGGCCGGACATCGGTGAGCGTAAGATCTCCCTTGGTTAAGGCTCCAGCCACCAAGAAGGTTCCAGCTTCAATCCGATCGGGGATAATTTCATGAGTGGCTCCGCCTAATTCTTCGACTCCTTTAATGCGAATTGTTTCTTGGCCAATTCCCTCAATTTTAGCTCCCATTTTCAGCAAGAGCTCACAAAGATTGGTGATTTCTGGCTCTAAAGAACAGTTTTTGAGAGTAGTTTCACCTTTGGCTAAAGAAGCAGCCATGATCAGGTTTTCTGTGCCTCCTACAGTCTTTTTCTCAAATTCAATCTCTGTGCCTTGAAGCTGTTTGGCTTCGGCCCGGATGTAACCGTGTTCAAGGCTGATAGAAGCACCCAGTTTTTCTAGGCCGTGAATATGGAGATCAATGGGACGGGAACCAATGGCACAGCCCCCAGGCAGAGCTACTACAGCTTTACCCTGACGGGCAAGAAGGGGGCCGAGGACTAATATAGAAGCTCTCATGGCCCTCACCAACTGGTAAGAGGCTTCCTCGGAGCAAATCTGGTTTGTCTGGATTTGGAGAGAGTTTTTGCTAATGGAATATTCCGCTCCTAACTCTTTCATCAGAATTAAAATTGTAAAAACATCTTTAACCCGTGGCACATTGTTGAGTTTTATTGGTTGGTTGGTGAGAAGGGAAGCAGCTATAGCCGGTAAAACTGCGTTTTTAGCCCCACTAATTTTTACTTTTCCTTTGAGCTGGAGATTATGGTTTCCCAGAATCCTAATCTTATCCATTTATTTTAATTCTAAAATAATATATCCTAAAATTCAACTAGCCCAAGGCTAGATAATCTTTAAAACAAAGAAGTAGGATGGAGTAAACAGTAAAGAGCAAGGTTTAAAGGGGGATATAATATATAAATAAAACAAATAAAAATGAAAAGCTTATAGTTGAAGGCAGGGAGTAGAAAAAGGGGGAAATTTATCCTGTTTATTTGCTGGTAATATTGATGTTTTCCATAGGGCCAGCTGTCCTCAGCAGGCCGTAAGCATTTAATATTTTATTGACTTAAAGTCAGCAGTGTTTTATTTATTAATCATCTAAGGAAGGAATAAAAAGTATATTATATTGGAGGAATACGATGAAAATGCTTATTGGGGAGAAATGGCTGGAAAAAGAAGAGAAAATCGATGTTCGTAATCCTTATGATAATAAAATAATTGATACTGTGCCTGCAGCGAATGAGGAAGATGTTGAAGCTGCCTATCAAGCAGCGGAAGAAGGTTTTAGAATAAATCGTAATCTGCCAGTTCATGAGCGGATTTCTATTCTCTATCGGACGGCTGAAATCATCAAATCACGCCAGGAAGAATTTGCCGTAACTATTGCCAGTGAGGGCAGTAAAACCATTAGAGAAGCCAGGAAAGAGGTCAGCCGCTGTCTTGATACTATCATTATTTCGGCTGAAGAGGCCCGGCGCATTGTCGGGGAGACCATTCCTTTTGACAGCCGGCCAGGTTCGGAAAATAGGGTTGGCTATTATTATCGTTTTCCTATCGGCATCATACTGGCCATAACTCCTTTCAATGATCCTTTAAACCTAGTTGCCCATAAAGTGGGGCCGGCCATTGCTGGCGGTAATGCCGTAGTCCTTAAGCCGGCCACAGTCACTCCGCTCTCCGCTTTAAAATTGGGCCAGGCTCTCCTAGAAGCTGGGCTTCCCTGGAAAATATTAAATATTATCACTGGATACGGTTCCCAAATAGGAGATCATTTGGTTAAAGATCCCCGGCCGCGGATGATTTCTTTTACCGGTGGCATCGAAGCAGCCCAGAGAATTATCTCTCAAGCCGGTCTCAAAAAGATTGGCATGGAACTAGGCTCAAACTCACCAGTAATAGTTATGGACGATGCGGATTTAGAGAAAGCAGTCGAACTTTCTGTCTCTGGAGCCTTCTGGGCAGTCGGCCAGAATTGTATTGGAGTTCAGCGGATTTACATCCACCAAAATGTTTATGATGAATTTGAGGAAATGTTTGTGGCCCGGACGAAAAAGATAAAGGTCGGCTATCAACTTGATGAAACAACTGATATGGGGCCGATGATCACCGCTAAAGAAGCAGAAAGAGTGGAAAGATGGGTGGGCGAAGCTTTAGAAGAAGGAGCTGAACTTTTAACAGGGGGCAAGAGAAAAGGGACACTTTTCCAGCCCACGGTCATTCGTAAAATGCCTTCTGCAGCCAAATTGAATTGTGAAGAAGTGTTCGGACCAGTGGTTAGTCTTTATAAAGTAGCTTCTCTGGATGAGGCCATTTCTCAGGCGAATAGTGTCAGATATGGTTTACATGGAGCTATTTTTACTAGTTCACTTGACAATGCTTTTAAAGCCATAAGAGAACTTGAAGTAGGGGGAGTGATGGTTAATGATTCCACTGATTACCGCATAGATATGATGCCTTTTGGGGGAGTTAAATGGAGTGGCCTGGGGCGCGAAGGAATAAAATTTGCTCTGCTGGAGATGACAGAACCCAAAGTAGTTTGCTTTAATCTTTAACCTTAAAAAGAACGTAGAGCTTGGTCGAGGTCCTCAATTATATCTTCAGGGTTTTCGCCTCCGATACAGAGCCTTATCATTTGAGGAGGGATATCGGCTTTGAGCCGAGCTTCTTCTCCCTGCTGGAGGTGGGTGGATATGGCGGGGATGGTAGCAATACTTTTTATCCGCCCCAAATCACCGGCTCTAAAAATAAGTTTTAAGTTGTCAAAAACCCGTCGGGCATTTTGAGGCGGCCCCTCCACCCTAAAACTCAGAAGATGTCCATAGCGATTGATTTCGTTTCCCTGGCCGTCATTAGAATCAACTAATTTCATATATTTTTTGGCCAGATCGTGAAAGGCAAAGTTTTCCAGTCCCAAATAATCCACTTGATAGACACGAGGATGGTGGCTGAGAAAATAAGCTACTTGCTGAGTGTTCTGGCTGAGAAGATCCATCTTGGAGCGAAGGGTTCGCAGGTCGTTTAGAGTGAGTAGAGCATTTATTGGAGAAGCTGCAGGTCCGTAATCTCTATAAGGGAAGAATTTTACATATTCAGCAAAGCTCTCCTTAAAGAGTGGATTATCATTTTTTATTCTAGTAACGATTGGCTGACGGCTGATCAAGGCCCCACCTACAGCCAGCCCACCGGAGCTCAAGGTTTTGGTTAAAGAATGAATGACGATGTCAGCTCCATAGGCAAGAGGCCGCATTAAGGCTGGGGTAGCGCAGGTAGAATCAAAAATCAAAGGTATTTCCCAGGAATGAGCTAGTTCGGCTATGGCTTTGAGATCACAAAAAGATTGTTGAGGATTGCTTGGAGCTTCAGCATACAGAAATCGGGTATTATCATCGATTTTGGCCAGCCATTCTTCAATATCTCGAGGGTTCTCTACCCACCTGACTTCAATTCCCCTTTCCTGGCCTTTTCTGACTGAAAAATGCTGAAAGGTACCTCCGTAAATCTGAATAGAAGAAACGAAATTTATTTTCTCCTTTTTATCTTTTTGAGGAACGAGAAAAGGGTCAATGGCCAGCATTAAAGCAGCCATACCTGATGCTGTAACCAGGCAAGAAGCTTGACAACCAGCTTGATAGCTTTCTAACAGGGCCAGAACCCATTCCAAATAATAAGTGGTGGGGTTGGCGAAACGAGTATAACACCAGGTTGGGATTAGATAGGATAAGGCTGCTTCCATTTCATCGGCATCTCGGTAGGCTTGAGCTGTAGAAAGATAAAGGGGCTCAATGACTGCTCCTTGGTTGTGTTTGAGGGTTTCTTCTATTGTATACAGGCCGTGGACAGCTATGGTATCAAATTTTAATTTTTTAATACGCTCCACTTGCTTTTTTCTGTCTGAAAGATATTTTTTACTTTCTTCAATATATCTCAAAATTCCAGCTGGATAAATTTTGTCCTTATTCATTATTATCCTCCTTCCCTCACCCAAGAGTTTATTTTTTTTGGCGATAACGCTTGATAGTCAAACTCAGTCTTTTCACTCCTTCTAAAATCTGCTCTTTGGTAGGAAAAGAAAAATTTATCCTCATTGAATTGTAACGCTGGAATCCCTGAGGATAGAAGACTTCTCCAGGAACAAAAGCCACTTTGTTTTCGATGGCCTGATAAAAGAGGTCCGTAGTGTTTATATCTTCTGGAACTGTTATCCATAGGAATAAACCTCCTTCAGGTTCAGTCCAGTGGATGTCCATATCTTGAGGAAAGTACTGTTTAAGAACATCCAGAAAAAAATGCAATTTTTCAGAGTAATACTGGCGAGCTCTCTGGAAATGAGCAGCAAGGTCGTATTCTCTTAAGAAAATGGTGCAGATGTCTTGGTTGAGCTTGGGTGAATTAAGGGTGTTGCCTCCCTTGATGGAGGAAAATTTCTGAATAACTTCAGCTGGGCCGATGTTGAAGCCAACTCTGAGACCTGGGCAGAGAATTTTTGAAAAGGTATAAAGGCCGATGACATGCCCTTCGTTTTTATCAAGAGAATAAATTGAAGGAATGCTCTCTCCTTTATACCTTAGTTCACGATAAGGGCTGTCTTCAACTATGGGAATTTCATACTTTTTTCCAAGAGAGAGAAGAGCTTGCCTTTTCTCAAGGCTTAAAGTTATTCCTGATGGATTCTGAAAATCAGGGACAACATAGATAAATTTGGGCTTTTTACCCTGGGCTATAGATTTGACTATCTGTTCTTCCATGCCTTGCACATCAGAACCATCTTCTTTGATATCCAAGGCTAGATACTGAGGATTTTCCATTTCAAAGGAGGCTAAAGCTCCGCCAAAAGTAGGCAAATCTATTACTACCAGGTCCTGAGGATCTAGGAATAAGCGGCCCACTAAATCGAGACCGTGTTGGCCGGAAGAGGTGATCATTATATTAGTAGGTTCAATATAGATTCCGTCTGTTTTAAGATAATCAATGATAGCCTTTATTAAATCTTTTTCCCCTGGAATAGGAGAGTATTGGAGGACGTGTTCCCAGTTGTTTTTTAATGATTTTTCGGCTGCCCTTTGAATAAACTCTATAGGAAAGACATCAACACTGGGCAGGCCGCCGGCAAAAGAAATTATGTTAGGGTCATTCAAATAGCTTAACATTTTACCGATGGCATAGCCTTCATAGTCTTTCATTATTTTAGCGAATAAATATTTCATTTTGCCCTCTTTTCATGGTTTTATTTTTTTTCAGGCAGAGCTGAGCCATTTATAGGTATGAACGTCTATTCATTTTTTTTTATTTTATAGCGTTGAGGATCATCAAAAATATCTATAACATACACTTTGGTCAGAAAGGTAGCTGAATGGATAACTCCTGCAGGGATAAAGTAATGGTCGCCTTGGCTATAAATCTTGGTTTCCTGGCCGATAGTCAGTCGCATCTTGCCCTCGACCATCAGCCCCCATTGAGCACAATGAGAATGAGGTGACACCTCACCTATGGGGTCGATTTCAAAAAAAACAAATTGTTGACGGCTGCTCTGGAGAGCCCAGCCTTTAATTCCGGGAGCAGAGATGTCAATTTCGGGAAGGTTGGTTATCATGGCTGGATAAGGTATTTTAGTGGCCTTTGTTTGCTTATTCATGATTTCCTTTCCTTTAAAATAAACCTTTGACATAGCCTCCGTCTACCTGTAGAGATACACCGGTTATGTAGGCGGCTTTTTCTGAAGCCAAAAAGGTCACCACTTGAGCAATTTCTTCTGGTTGGGCTAACCTGCCCATAGGGATAGTCTGGGCGATCTGGTGATAAAAATCTTCTACGCTTCCTTGCCCGCTTTGCTCAAAAGCCTGAGCCAGTTCTTCCACTCTTTCTGTTCTGGTATAGCCTGGACAGACTGAGTTTACAGTAATTCCATAAGGAGCCAGCTGATTGGAGAGAGATTTGGTAAATCCAATGACTCCCGTCCGGGCTGTATTGGAGAGAATAAGATTGCCAATAGGCTGCTTGACGGAAACTGAGGTCATAGTAATAATTCTTCCCCATTTTTGTTTTTTCATCAAGGGTAGAACTTCATAACAAAGGTTGATGGTGCTTAAGAGGTTAAGCTCGAGGGCTTGTCTATAGTCATCGACATTTAAATCCTCGACCAATCCTGGAGGAGGTCCGCCAGCGTTACAGACTAGAATATCTATGGTCTTAAATTCATTGACAATCTGAGAGACCATTTTTCTAATCTGGCTCTTTATCCTCACATCGGCCACAAAAGCCTTGACTTGGCTGCCTGTTTTGGCTGCGATTTCTTCTCTTGTTCTAAAGAGCTGGGTTTTATGGCGAGCACATATCATAACCTTGGCTCCTTCGTCTGCCAACTGGAGAGCAATGGCTTTGCCCAAGCCTCGGCTGGAAGCGGCCACCAGAGCTACTCTATTTTTTAAGCCTAAATCCATTCTTTCCTTTTCCCTCAGGTATTCAGGTATTATTGTTTGTAAGAAATGCGAGCGAATCTAACTTCATGTCCTCTTTTCATAATTTCTTTAGCATCCTCATCACATTTGAGACATTTATGATAGATTACATCACCAATTAATTCCGCTTTTTTGTTTCTTTCTTCATCTGAAATAAAATAAGCTTCCATAGTATCATAGGGACGAGATTGACCATCACTTTCATATTTAATGGTTAAATCACAGCCAGCATCCAACACCTTGTAGGCATTCTCTGTCCAGTTGAAGTCAGCCATCCCCAGATCAGGATTTATCCTTAGATGAGCAGCCAAGTAGATTTTGGGTAAACCTGAAGCCTCCAATTCTTGGCTACACTGAATGAAGGTTTCTGCTGTAACAGCGTTACCGATGTTTATTTCGTAAATGGGAGTAGTGCCGTCATCCCGCAAGTATTCTTTGAAGATGTTAAGGAGCATCCTGAATTGAATCACATTCTGGGTAGAAAGAAGCATTGAAATCTTAAAAGATAGATTAGGAATTTCACGGGCATAATAGCAGGCGGCCACGATAGTCGACCAGCTGGGATTTAGATAAAAATTGCCCCCAGTTTCAAGGGCAGCTCTTGTTATGCCGTCCAGGTAGACAAGGTGATTATTGTTACCGACTTCAACTCCCCCTAAGTTGCCGTAGGCAGTACCCATATTTTTGAGTATGATCTGGCTTAATTCTTGCCCCAGGTCTCTTCTCTCGAATTTTTCTCCAGTTACTTTTTCTATCCTTTTAAATCTTTCTTCCGGGAGAGGAGTGCCCAGCATATTAGCAGAACAAAATTTGCTGGCGCCTAAGATATTTTCGGCCATAGCTAGAGTAGTCAGAAGGTCACCACCATAAACGTAAGTATCAGTTAAGCCTACGACTGAAATCATTTCTGCCGGGAAGAGAACCTGACCATCATTGGCCAATCTTTTGAGGCAGTCAAAAGTAGGACGGGCTCCCTGGAATCCGGAAACCTGAGTAGTACAAACGCCTTTTTTATTAGCTTTAATTCTATTTTGCTCGATGAAATCTTCAACTTTAGCCAGCTTTTTAGCATATTCTTCTGCCTTTTCCAGCATTTCTCCGTAGCCCTTTTGTTGAGCTGTTTTCTTTCTTGATTCATAATTTCTTTTAGATTCAATCTGGCGTGATATCTCTTTGGGCCCTCCATAAGAGTCGAGCAAAGCATCCATGGCCCGTAGATCCTTTTCGCTTAAAAGTTTAAAATGCATACTTCCCTCCCTTTAAGAATGGTTATATTTTATCACAGGAATAATGTTTTCCCTGGTAAGTCGAAGGAATTTATGTAATTTAATTTTGTCAAATAATAACCATCTATAGCTAGCTTTCATTGCTGAGAATTTAGAGAATTAAAGAAATAAAGAAAACTGAGGGAAAGAATTATAATTTTCCTTTTTTCAATTTTCTTGCCCTAAGGATTTTTTAATCGTGCCATTTTAGAATACAGCCTGTTAATTTATTTTCGCTAAAATTAGCTTCTTTATCAAAAGGACTTGGCAACTTAATGAAAATAAATGAATCCGGCTTTAATTTTATTGAGAAAGGTGACGGTGGATAGCTAGCATATCGGTCAAGATAGAATAACCGGTTTCTATTTTACCGGCACCCGGTCCTTGGATAGTAACTTTTCCCAATAAATCCAGGTCAAGAGATAAGGCGTTATTAACTCCCATTACGGCGGCTAAAGGATCTGAGAGGGAAAGTTTCTCAGGAGCAACTCTGGCTACGATTCTGCCCTCTTTTTTGCCAGCAAAAGCTATTAGTTTGTACCTGCATCCTGAAGCAAGGGCTTCTTTGACCATCTGCTTGGAGATGCCTTTGATGCCCTTTCTTGGAACCTCGGCTGGTTTAAGATTAGCTCCTAGCAAGACATTAGCTAGAATAACAATTTTAGCCAGGGCATCATAGCCTTCTACATCAGCCGTAGGATCTGCCTCAGCATAACCTAATTTTTGAGCTAAGCTAAGAGCTGCTTCATAGTCCATATCTTCTTCTTCCATTTTGGTCAAGATAAAGTTAGTGGTTCCGTTGAGGATGCCTTTTATTCCTTTTATTTCATTAGCGGCCAGGCCATTCTCGATTAGATTAAACACAGGAGTCCCACTCATTACTGTCCCTTCAAAGCGAAAAAATAGATTATTTTCTTTGGCCAGTTTATTTAAGTCTTGATAATAAAGAGCAGCTGGTCCTTTGTTGGAAGTTACCACATGTTTTCCTGTTTGGAGAGCTTTTTTGATATAATTGGTAGCGGGTTGCGCTGTTTTTATGTCAGTATAAGTCAGTTCAGCCACAATATCAGCTTGACTTTTTTCAATAATCTGAAGGGGATTTAATGAAGCTGCAGGATTAACTTTTCCCTCCAGATAATCATCAATCTTTTGACCACGACCTAAAATCTGGAGCAATTTGTCGATGTTTAGGCCTTCAGGGAGGAGAATGTTGCCTTTTAGCTTGTCACTTATGGCTACAATTTTTGCCTTGAATCCAAGATGCTTCTCCAGCCAATCCCTTTTTTTATAGAATATTTCCAGAAGCCCCTGACCAACTGTACCGCAGCCTATAAGACATATTTTGTATTCCATCACTTTCTTTCCCATAAAAAAAGGGACAGCCCTCTTTTAGAGGACTGTCCCTGGAGGCTTCTCTACTTCTTAACCTGTTCTTCGATCCAGTCAGTAGTCACACTCTTTGGTCTTTCAATGGCCAGTCCCAGAGCTCTGTCCCAAATGAGAGAGGAGAGGACACCGATCGCCCTGGATACGCCAAAAAAGACGGTGTAAAAGTCATATTCTTTAAGGCCATAATGAAGAAGAAGACAGCCAGAGTGGGCATCAACATTAGGCCAAGGATTTTTAGCCTTGCCGTGTTCTTTAAGAATATCGGGTACAACTTCATAAAGAGCACTTACTACCTGGAAAATTTCATCATCAGGCAGATGCTTGAGGGCGAATTCTCGTTGAGCCATGTAGCGGGGGTCTGTCTGACGGAGAACAGCGTGTCCGTAGCCTGGGATGACCTGGCCGGCATTGAGAGTGTCCCACACGTATTTTTTCAAATCTTCTTTGCTAGGAACTCCGCCCAGCTTATCCATCAATTCCATGATCCAGCGCAGAACTTCCTGGTTAGCCAGACCGTGCAAGGGGCCAGCTAAACCATTCATCCCAGCTGAGAGGGCGTAATAAGCATCAGACAGGGCAGAGCCCACCAGGTGAGTAGTGTGAGCTGAAACATTGCCTCCCTCATGGTCACTGTGGAGGACTAAATAAAGACGCATCAATTCTTTGAATTCTTCATTTTCTATCCCTAGCATGTGGGCGAAATTTCCTCCCCAATCAAGGTTAGGGTCGGCCGGGATGTGCTCATCATTCTTGTAAGTTTTGCGGTAGATGTAGGAGGCAATATGAGGCAGTTTGGCCAGGAGGTTCATCACATCCTCAAACATGGGATCCCAGTATTCCATTTTGCTCATGCCTTCTCTATAACTGCGAGCAAAAATGGAGTCTTTCTGAAGAGTAAGAATTCCTTGAGAAAATTGAGTCATGGGATGGGTTTCTTTGGGAATGGCTTTAAGAACCTCAATCAGATAATCAGGTAAAGCACTTCTCTGCTGCCATTCTTTAGAAACCTCTCTTACATCATCTTCGCTGGGCAAATCGCCAGTGAGAAGAAGGTAGAAAATCCCTTCGGGAAGAGGCTCTTCACCGCCTGGAGCCTTGGGCAATTTTTCTCTGAGCTGGGGAATGTTGTAACCCCGAAAGCGAATCCCTTCATAGGGATCAAGAGCAGAAGTTTCGGTAACCATACATTTGACACCGCGCATGCCGCCATAAGCTTGAGCCACAGTAACTTCTGAGATGTTGGAATCGCCATGTTCTTTGATTAGAGTTCTTACTCTCTGTCGCATAGGATCGATTTTTGAAGCCAGTCTTTCCTTTAATGAAACCATTAAAACTCCTCCTTTTTATTTTTATAAGAAAATTCCCGTAAAGTTATTCGACGGGTAAAGAATATATCATTCTTAGCTGACTGTGTCAATTATATTCGGCTCTGTTACGAAAAGTGGGGTCAGACCTTCATAAGTTTCATAACTTTAATTTTTCCAATAATTCTAACAGATTTTTTCCTTTACAAACGCACGAAATATATCAATAGAGAAGCATAATTTATGAAACTTATGAAGGTCTGACCCCGTCTGCTGGCTATTATAAACTGGGAATAAAATGTGACTTGACATTAGTAATAACATTAAATTGAGACCGAAAGCAGCAGCAAAATTTTGTTAGATTATCAGGCACAAGGGTAATATTAAATTTTCCATAATGTTTAAGATATATTACTTTTTAAATCTATATCGGACTTCCTGAGAACAGGGCAAACAGCCTCAGGACCTAACTCTCACAACAGCTGCCATCAACAATACATGAATATGAGTCTCCACCCTTTTTGATGATTAACGCCTCCTGATTATCCAAGAAAAAAGTTACCCTTAAAAAGCAAAGTCGTCTCGCAAAAGCAGTCCAAAATCAGCCAGAATCGGTCATCAAACTTCCCCCTTTGACCCCAAAATCCATGCTCCGTGCTTCTCAGATATATTTGCCCTGAAATCTTGGGTACTTGGATGTGCTTCTTGGGGAATTTTATCTGATAGAAGTGCCGATCATGCATTAAATCATTACTTTAGAGAGAAAATTAGCGGCTCTGCCTTCTAAGAATCTGGGGGCAGGCAACAGCTATAAAACAGGCAGGAGAGATTGGTTCAAAGGCAGGATTAAAGGACAAGATGATGTATGGGAAAATTTTTTTATATCCTCTGAGAAATAAAGTTAAGAGGAAATTGAACTCTCCACTCTTCTGCCGTTCCACCCGAAAAGGTATCTCTCTTTTATGATTAATATATTTTGATATCCACTATTTTTTTATTCTTTAATTTCAGGATAAAATTCTGCTCATAATCATCTTTTTCCATCTGTTTGGCTAATTTTTTAAGAAAATCAATATTCTTCACGGAGGCCTTGATAATTTTCTCCTTTACGGACATCCCCCCTTTTCAGATTGGCTATCTCATAATCGCTATAATGGGGAGGAACAATAAAGATGACATCTTTTCTGTCCTTAACCGTATAGATGTGGTTTCCAATAGGACATCCTCCCACACAGACAATTCCGTAAAGAAGGATAACCTCGCCCGTATTCTGATCGATAATTCTGGCAATCTGCGGGGGAAGCTCAATCTGCTTAAATTCAGGTTTCGATTGCGCGCCAATGGAGAAACACACTGCTACCGCCACTAAAAATCTTAAGTACCGACACGAGTTCTTTCGCATCTTCCTTCCCTGTATTCGGTCACGATCGTCGGCTTATCCTTGACCGCTACTGTAAAGTAAAACAACGGTTTCTTGCTGACTATCTCCACCGCCAGAGACATCGGGTACTCATCCTCGCCTTTTCTGATTTTTAATACATCTAGAAGGCGGAATGTCCCTTTATCAACAACCAATATTCCTGCCTCCCATTTTATGTCCTTTTTTAAGGGAATAACTTTTATCCAGACAATATATATTTTATCCCTGCTTTTGCCCTCCCCTACCTTCAGAGCATTTTCCCTCAACCTCATTTAGATAAGGTATTTACCCTTTCTCTGACCTGTTTTTTATTAAAAGATATTGAAACTCTAAGGCCTTTAATATTATAATTGTTATCCCCTAAGGCGGGGTCGTAGTTCAGATTGGTTAGAACGCCGGCCTGTCACGCCGGAGGTCGCGAGTTCAAGTCTCGTCGGCCCCGCCAGTAATTCATTCAAATCTCAGGCCTGAGCTTTTTATATAGGAAATCAATCTAGGGGAATGAGGCAATGGTAACGAGTATAACTTTATTAACTTTAGAAGTATCTTGAGGCCAAAACCGAAAAAAATCTAACATTCCTATTTATTATTTCCTGGCCGGCCGAAAACTGTAAACTCGATTACCCCACCCGGCAGATCCTTGGGCCAACCAGTGATTATCAGTTTAACATAGCGGCTTCTGACTGGGCCTATTTCGTCAAACTCAACAGCGTTATCTTTGTTGTTATTACTTTTATCCACTACAGTGGTGAATGTTTGGCCATCGGATGAGACTTCGATTTTATATTTGCGAATCCGGGTGGGTGTACCTTCCTGGTTTAGACTAGATGGAAGCAGGAAAAGAATCCGGGCCGAATCGATTAAAAACTCCTGTCGAGGATCTGCCCTTGTGCCGGCTGCAAGATCTAGGATTAACCATGGTTCAGGGTCATTTTCGGCCCAAGCCCACCAAGTTCTAACGTTGTTATCAAAGGCGTAGGGAGCGTTCCGCCCGGGTGCCTCGCTGCTTACTCTATAGCTTTTATCCTCTGAAAGAGGAATTGAGCCGCTGTCATTGCCCTCCCAAGGCTTGGCCATGATACCTGGTGCCCACTGAGGGGTTTCCGAGGGCCCATTAATAAATATATTGCCCTGGTCATCAAAACCCAAAGGATCCATGCCGATTCGCCGCTCTAGCACGACCTCACGGTTCCAATTTCGATAAAGCATAGTATAAAATACCCACCAGGTACCTTCAGGTCCTTCAACCACACAGTGATGTCCACAACCATTGATCATCCCCTTGCGATGAATCAATATTGGGCTTCCTTCATAGTAGGTAAATGGTCCAAGTGGTTTCTTACTGGTGTAAACACCCACTGCATAGGATCTCCAATCTGTTCCTGAAGCTGAATACTGGAGATAATATGTGCCATTTCGTTTGCTCATCCATGGTCCTTCAATCCAGCTCACGTGAGAGTATTCGTTTCTATTTCCATATCTTTCCCATTTATGGGATGGATTGAAGCCGAAGAAATGTTTAGGCTGGCTCAGGAACTTTCTTAGGTTCCTTGGATCGAGTTCTACTCCATAAATCCCATGGATAGAGCCCCCGGCATAATAGAGGTAAACCCGCTCATCACTGTCAACAAAGATCATCGGATCGAATACTCCCCCATTTTCCCAACCCTTTTGGCGGCCACGCTCAAGCCTGCGGCCTTTTTCGTCTATAAAATCACCTATATATTCAAAAGGGCCTAAGGGATTACGACTTCGGTAGAGTCCGGTATCGTTCCCCGTCAGGTAAACGTAACCTTTATAGACAAAAGCAGCAGGGGCTTCGAGGATACTCCCTTCTGGCATTTCTACGTGGTGGTAATTCCAATGCAATAAGTCATCTGAAGACCAAGCGAGTCCCCCGGTTGCATAAAGATAGTATTTTTCTTTAATGCGGATGACAGCGGGATCAGCCAGGTATCCTGCCCTTTCAATGGGAAGGGGATTAATATAGCGGGGTTCTTTTCCTAATTGAGGTTCTGAAAAAACGTCTCTGTTGCCCTGAACATCCTGTTTACAACTTAAGATAATTATCAGTAAAGATAATACAAGAATTGGTATTGCCTTTCTAACTTTCATGATTATTTCCTTCTATCTTAAGGGGCTATCAGAAACAGAAATTTCCTTTTTGGTTTTATTCCAATTGTTTCAAAATTTCCCTCAATTTCTACCAAATGATATTCTCGAGGGAAAATATCACAGGAAAAAAGATGAGGTCAAGGAGAAAACAAAGAAATAAAATAATAAAAAAAAAGAAAAGTCAGCCATCAAATATACTCTTATTTCCTCCTGTGTCAATCACTGATTTGAAGTTGGTTCCCACTTTTTCTGGATTTAGATAAGAAATGAGAGTATCTTTATTATAATGCTAAACAGGTGATAAAAAGTTACATTCAAGGAGGCACCATGGATAAATTTAAAACTCTTTTTATAGCTCATACTCCAGATGCTGATAGAAACAAGCATAAATGTTCCATCGAAACGGGTCTTTACCAGCTCCTAGTCCGCCTCGTCCGTACTCAAGAAGAAGCAGTTAAAGTAGCTCAAAGTCTTGTGGCCGAGGAAGGCATTCACTCTATTCTCTTGTGTCCCGGATTTACCCACGAGGAGGTGGCTGAAATCCAAGAAGCAGTTCAAGGCAAAGCCGGGGTATTTGTTGCTCGTGGTGATAGTCCAAGTTCCCGAATCACTCTTTCTGTGATGGAAAAAATAGGCTGGTTTTCAAAGTGAAGCTACTTGAACTACCTGGTATACTTGGTTAGCGAGTTTTATAGACATTAAGGTTAACGACCGAATCGCCTGCATTTCACAGCAGGCCATTGACGGCTATTTATATCTAGCTATTTACTGCAATTCGTCTTTCATACTCTAGCAAGTAATAGGATAAAATTAACATAGGCGCGGAAATAAGGATGATTTCTTTTTAAGGTTAATATTTTTGACAAGGGCAAAAAAAGTTTTATAATAGCTGATTCTAGATAATTAACCACATAAGAAAAAGATAATTTAACGACCTTCTCTTTTGTTCGATTGAAATAGATAAGATAATCATGGGAAAAAAAGAGAAAAATCCTGGGGAAGGAGCAACCCACTCCACCTCAGGCGTGCGAACCCTCCTGGGAAACCCCCGCCAGGCTATCATTAAGCTTTCCCTGCCCATGATTGTGGCTATGTCTGTCCAGACTCTTTACAATTTTGTTGATGCTCTTTGGGTCTCTGGGCTTGGGCCTGATGCTCTGTCGGCTGTGGGCTTTTTCTTTCCCTTTTTGTTCATGTTGATGGCTTTAGCTACTGGATTGGGCGTTGGAGGCAGTTCAGCCGTCTCTCGCAGAATTGGAGCCAAAGATAAAGGAGGAGCTGATGAAGTAGCCAGCCATACTATTGTTTTGATGCTTCTTTTAGCGAGTGCAGTCACAATACCATTTTTCTGGTTGGCTCCCCATATCTTTCGGTTTATGGGTGCAGGCCCCATAACACCGACCGCTACTCACTATGCCCGTATCCTTTTTGCGGCCACCATTATCATCTTTTTTGCCAATGTTGCTAATGCTTTGCTGCGGGGAGAAGGAGATGTAAAGAGGGCCATGTATGCTATGATGCTTGGGGCTGGATTGAATATCATCCTCGATCCTATTTTTATTTTCGTCTTCAAACTCGGAGTGGCCGGCGCAGCTTGGGCTTCAGTTTTTTCTCTTTTTATTTCAGGCAGTTTTCTTTTTTATTGGCTTATTCTGAAAAAGGATTCTTATGTTCAGATAAAACTTAGAAACTTTGGGTTTAAGAGGATCATTATTCACGATATTTTAAGAGTCGGCATTCCATCCTCAATCCAGCAGTTGGCCATGGCTTTTTCTGTTTTTATCTTAAATATTATAGCCGTTAAAGTTGGGGGAACTGATGGGGTGGCCGTTTTGACAACAGGATGGCGAGTAACAATGTTTGCTATTGTACCTTTAATTGGCATGGCTACGGCTGTAACTTCGGTTACAGGAGCTGCTTATGGCGGTCAGGATTATCAAAAACTGAATGAAGCTTATCTTTATGCTATTAAGATTGGGGTTTTACTTGAGGTTGCTGTAGCTGCTCTAACCTTTGTTTTAGCTCCTTATATCGCTGCCCTCTTTACCTTGACTCAAGAAGGATTGCGGATTCGAGCTGACTTAATTGTTTTCCTCAAAACAATGTGTCTTTATTATCCAATGACTTCCTTGGGCATGCTCTCTTCGGCCATGTTTCAGGGGATAGGTAAAGGGCTGTATTCATTGACGGTCACAGTTATTCGGACCATCATTCTGGCGGCTCCTTTAAGCTATATATTTGCAGTCGTGATTATGAATAATCTGGCGGGTGTTTGGTGGGGAGTGGTGGCCGGTAATGTTATCGGAGCTCTGGTTGCTTTCCTGTGGGGAAGGCATTTCGTCCATTCCCTTTTTAAGGCCGAGGTTCCTGTTAGCTGAAAAAAAGCTGAACAGAATTAATTTTCCTTCGATTTAAATAGTTCTTCTATGGGTGTATAAAAAAGCTTGGAAAGCTTCAAGGCCAAATAAGAACATGGAATCCGTGCACTGAGAAAAAGGATTTAGGATATACAATCTACAGAACTTAAATGTGAAATATTCGTTTAATATATTAACCTGAATTATTCATAAAATCTGCCGATCTTTTATTTATTTTCATTGAT
>CAZEQD010000020.1:0-34868 GCA_964514305.1 uncultured Eubacteriales bacterium | reverse complement strand
ATTCTCTTCATACTATGTTTGCTGATGAAAAAGTGTGTATAGGCCCAGCTAAAGCTTCGGAAAGCTATCTTAATATAGCAAATATTTTGAGTGCCGCTGAAATAACTAAATCTGATGCTATTCATCCTGGTTACGGCTTTCTGGCGGAAAATCCTCGCTTTCCTGAAATATGTCAAGCTTCAGGCATTACTTTCATTGGCCCCCCTGCTTCTCTCATTCGCCTGATGGGAGACAAAAACAGAGCCCGTCAGGCAATGAAAGAAGCTAAACTTCCTATTATCCCTGGTAGCGATAAAATTGTCGAAGATGTGGCTGAGGCCAAAAAAGTTGCTCAAAAAATTGGCTTTCCTCTCATTTTAAAAGCGGCTGCTGGCGGAGGGGGTAAAGGTATGAGAGTAGTCAGAAGCGCAGCCGAGCTGGAAGATCAGTATGTCATCGCCCAGAATGAAGCCAAGGCCGCCTTTGGCCATCCCACTCTTTACTTAGAAAAATATCTGCCTCAGGCCCGCCATATAGAAATACAGGTTATTGGGGATAAACAGGGCAAGGTTTTAGCTTTGGCTGAGAGGGAATGTTCAATTCAAAGAAAATACCAGAAACTTCTAGAAGAAACACCTTCACCTTTTATCGACGACAAACTGCGCCGTCGAATAATGAAATCAGCTCAGGAAGCTGCTCAGGCTATAGGCTATCAAAGTCTGGGAACTTTTGAATTTTTAGTTGATGACAGAAAAAAATTCTATTTTATGGAAGCCAACACCCGCATCCAAGTAGAACATCCTATAACTGAAACGATCTACGGAATTGATCTAATTAAAGAGCAAATTAAGATTGCAGCCGGCCAGAAACTTTCTTTTCCCTTTGAATTGAAGCCTCAAGGACACAGCCTTGAATGTCGAATCAACGCTGAAGATTCTGAAAGTTTCATTCCTTCCCCAGGGAAGATAGACTTTCTTGTCCTCCCTGGAGGAGAAGGAATAAGGGTCGATTCAGCGGCATATTGCGGCTGGAATATACCAGCAGATTATGACTCCTTGGTAGCTAAAATCATCGCTTGGGCTCCTTCCAGACAGACAGCTATCAAAAAAATGCTGACCGCCCTAGAGATGACAACTATAGTAGGAATTAAGACCAATATACCTCTCCATTTAAATATCCTCACCAATTCTGACTTCATCAAGGGTAATTATGACATCCATTTCATGGAAAGATTACTAAATTCTAAGAAAAAAAAAGTAATAAATTTAAAGCTTAAAGTTTAAAGTAAATGGCAACAGACATAAAAAGTTAAGGCTAATAAGTTAAGATGAAAAATTTCAAGAGATTAAAAGTGAAGGCAAAAAGTTTTTAAAGAGAGATTGGTTTTTATTTAATTTAAGAGATAAATTATAACCTTAAATTCTCCTGAGTTATCAGCCACCAAATTCTCATTAATACCTAAAAAAAGATGTCCGCTTAGAGGCATTTCCACTCTGGCTGTCGGCCCAATATAAAATTTCTTAATAATTTCATTTCGAATTTCCTCGCCAGTCTCTTTATCAGTCTCAACTGAGATGAGCTTGACTACTCTCCCGATTAGGGCACCTATATTCTGATCCCGGAGAGGCTGCTGAACTGTTTTTAGTTTATAGCCATCAGGGCCACAATTGGCGATGGGATTTCCCTGCTGGAGACAAATAATACCGCTGGCTTCAAAAATAATAGCCTGTCCCTGAGACACCTCCAGGCCGGTATCAGTCCAGCTCTGGTTAGCCGGCACTGTTACCCTGAAGATTTGTTGATTCCTTAGCTGCTGGCTATGGCCGATCTGATCGGCCAATATTGGCGATAAAAACCAGCTAAATAGTATCCAGCTAAAAATGAGAAAAGGAAATACTCTCAGTTTCAATTTAAACTTCCTAATCAAAGCTAAGGTCTCCATCTTATTTATCTTTTTCATTTCCAAGCTGGAGGACCTCGACCATCTGGAGGTGAATAAGCCCGTTGGTGGCTAGTATTTCAGAACCAAAAACACTAAATTCATGGTTCTGAAAATCAGTAATCCGCCCTCCAGCTTCCTCGACTATTAAGGCCCCAGCAGCCATATCCCATGGTTTAAGCTTTAACTCCCAAAAGCCGTCAAAACGTCCACAAGCCACATAGCAAAGATCCATAGCCGCTGAGCCGCAGCGGCGGATGGCCTGAACCCGCAACAGAAAATTGTTAAAATGATTTGTATTATTAATTTTACTCTGGCGAAGGTCGTAGGGAAAACCTGTGGCCACTAAACTTTTATCTAAATCATTAACTCCAGAGACATAAATCCTTTGATCATTAAGAAAAGCCCCATGGCCCTTCAGGGCTGAAAACATTTCCTCCCGCATGGGATCGTAGATTACTCCTAAAACAATTTTCCCTTTCCATTCCAAGGCCAACGAGACACAGAAGATGGGAAAGTGGTGAGCATAATTTGTCGTCCCATCCAGGGGGTCAACTATCCATCGCCAATTCTTCCTTTGCTGTTGCTGGAATCCTTCTTCGCCTAAAAAATCATGATCAGGAAAGCGTTGGGATAAATAGTCGAAAATCAAATTCTGAGCCTTATAGTCAAAATCAGTTACCAAATCCACCTCTCCTTTGAAAGAGACCTTAGCTGCTTTATCTATATTAGCTTTGAGGAGTTGCCCCGCTTTCTGAGCAGCTGTTCTAGCTTCAATCAAAAATTTATTCAAATTCATTTGTTAAATATTATCAACTCTTTTCTTATCAAGCAACACTAAGTTTAAGAATCATGTCTTCAAATTTGACATAAAATTAATGTTAAATGTTAAAATCTGAGCTTTGCCTTTTCCTTTCATTTGTTAAAAAACAAATGTCAAATTTGAAGACCTGACCCCCCCTTATGCATTTTGCCAAAACTTTTTGCCTTTTAGAACGTAGTATAATATGATAATAACTCCGAAAGGACAGAAGAAATGAAGGAAAAAAGAGGCTTCTTTAAGAGAAGAAAAAAAGTAATAATTTTGGTTACTATCGTTGCCATCATCGCCTTTATTATATTTTTTAATCTCCGGGCTCAAAGAGAAAAATCCCTTAAAGTCACTGTCGAAAAGGTAAGCAGGCATGATTTAACTTCTATTGTTTCTGCATCCGGAGAAGTTAAGCCTAAGAAAAATATTAATATCAGTGCTCATATTCCTGGCAGAATTGTGAAAATCGGAGTCGAAGAAGGTCAGATGGTTAAAGCCGGCGATTTCCTTTTAAAACTGGACTCAGCTCAATATGAAGCTGCGGCTGAAAGAGATCGAGCTCTTATCCGCTCCTATAAAGCGGAGCTAATCAAAGCCGAAGCTGCTCTAAAAAGAGATGAAAACTTATACAAGAGACAACAAGAGCTTTATAAAGAACAGCTTATTTCCAAGGAACAACTAGAATCAGCTAAAGCTCAATATGATATCTCCAAAGCTCAGTATGATTCTATCGTCTACCAAATAAAGCAGGCTGAAGCTTCCCATCAAAGTTCCTTGGATAATTTAAGCAAGACAGTGTACCACTCGCCCATTGATGGCATTATCACCAGCCTTAGAGTAGAAGAGGGAGAAGTAGCCATGATCGGTACTATGAACAACCCGGGCACAGTTTTGATGACTATTGCTGATTTATCAGTGATGCAAGTTGAAGTTGAGGTAGATGAGACTGATGTGGTCAATGTTCGCTTGGGCCAACCAGCTGAAATCAGAATTGATGCTTTTCCAGAAAAAATCATTAAAGGAAAAGTAACAGAAATAGGAAGTTCTGCTCTTCAAAAATTAACAGCCTCTCAAGAATCTAAAGATTTTAAAGTAATTATCACTTTAGAAAACCCACCTCCTGAGCTAAAACCTGGCCTTTCAGCCTCGGCTGATATTATCACAGCTCATAAAAAGGATGTCTTAGCTGTTCCCATTTCCTCACTGGTTCTAAAAGAAGGGGAAGGCCAAGGGAAAAAAGAAAAGTCAACTCAGCAAGAAGGCATTTATGTGGTCGAGGGTCAAAGAGTTAAATTCCGTCCTGTGAAGAAAGGAATCATGGGCGAGATGATGATTGAAATAACCTCAGGTCTAAAAGAGGGAGAAGAAGTTGTCGTTGGGCCCTATAATTCTCTGCGTCAGCTTAAAGACGGTACCTTGATTAAGCCTGAAGTAAAAAGAAAATCATAATGATGACCATCAACAGTCAGCTTATTCTAACCAAAGATCTGTGGAAGATTTACCAATTGGGCTCCCAGGAGGTCAAAGCTCTGTGTGGAGTCTCAATTAGTATTGCTACCAACGAATTTGTGGCCATTATGGGTCCTTCTGGTTCTGGAAAATCGACTTTAATGAATCTCCTCGGTTGTCTTGATACCCCAACTAAGGGTGAATATTACCTCAAGGGAAAAACAGTCAGTACTTTGGCTGAAAATGAATTAGCCAGAATTCGCAACCAGGAAATAGGTTTTGTCTTTCAAGTTTTTAATCTCCTACCGCGGGCTTCTGCTTTTCATAATGTGGAACTTCCTCTTATTTACAAAGGAGCTAGCAAAAAAGAAAGAGAGCAAAAAGTCCTAAATGCCTTAGAAAAAGTAGAAATGCTGGATAGAATGAGCCATCGTCCCTCTGAACTTTCAGGAGGAGAAAGACAAAGAATTGCTATAGCTCGAGCTCTGGTTAATGAACCTTCCCTCCTTTTAGCTGATGAGCCAACTGGCAATCTTGACTCTAAAACTGGCCAGGAAATCCTAAACCTTTTCCACAAAATCCATGCTCAGGGCAACACTATCATCATGGTCACCCATGACCGAGACATTGCTCTCCAGGCTCAAAGGATTATTTATATAAGAGACGGCAAAATTGAAAAAGAAGAAGTCCAAGGAGACACCAGATGAACTTTCTAAATCGCTTCCAAGGAATATTTTTTAACCCTCAATTGACTTTTAAGTCTCTCTCTGCCAAGCCTATCTGGATTGATGCCCTTATTCTACTTCTGATAGCTATGATGGTTTTTACCTATCTTATTCAACCTTATTCTCAGCAGGATAATCTAAAACTTATAAAAAACAATTTGAAGCTTAAAGAAAGAATAGGCGAAGAAAGATTCAATCAAATGGTTGAACGCTTGGAAAATCCTTCTAAAACAAGCCTCATTCTTCGTCCCTTTTTGATGACTCCAGTGACTGTCCTTGTTGGTTTTCTTCTCTCCAGCTTAATCCTGCTCGGTTTAGGTCGTTTTCTATCTACTGAAGGAAATTACCGCCAGATTTTTTCCGCTTATCTTCATGCTAACTTTATTGATAAAATCTTGGGCAATGGCCTCCGCTTGCTTTTGATCCTAAGCCGCCGTTCTGTGGTCCAAACCACTACCAGCGTAGCTCTCCTTTTCCCCCGGCTGGAGGTGACTTCACCTGGTTTTATAATTCTCAGTCAGTTTGATTTTTTCCAGCTCTGGATGTTCGGCATTTTTGGTTATGCTCTTTCTCATATCTTTAAAATAGAATTGAAAAAAGCTCTCCTCGTTTCCTATGGTTTCTGGTTGATAAAAAGCCTGTTTTACATAGCTTTAGCTTTTATAAGCCTGCGCTACATGAGATAGTCAAATTATTGTCTTCTCCGTTCAAAAAAATTGAAAAGTGGCCCTTAGTATGGTATTAACCTTTTAAAAAAGTGATGACCGCAAAGAAAATATTGAGTAAAAAATCAAATGATATATATTCCAACCGAGCCTCTCTAGATATAGCTGCTGTTTTAAGATGTTTCAATGACAAATTTTCTTATATTTTTAAATATTTATCTAAAGAACTAGGACCGGTAGCTTTTAATGTGATTGAAAAGTGCTGGCAGGAAACAAAACCTCATCTTTCTCCCTTATGGCAAAAAAGTAAAATTACAGCCAGTGGCCAGTTAGATCCGGGTGGTCTTCTAAAGACCAATTTAGTCTACACCAAGGATAAGATTCAGGCTGATCTCATTCGAGATTTAAACCAAATTTTAGTGGCTGAAGTCTTAGCCATAAAAAAAAATCTAGGAAGCAACCATGAAACTATTCTGGTCCGAAATCTGGATAAAATAGGAGAAGAGATTTGAAGAGAAAACAACTTCTGGCTCTTCTTATTTTCCTGACTCTTCTGGTAATCTTCCTCTTAATTAAAATTGGAAGCTAAAACAAAGAATCTGCTCATTATTCTGGGCCCGACCAGCGTTGGCAAAAGTAAAACAGCTATCAAACTGGCCAAAATTTTCGAAGGGGAAATCATTAATTGTGACTCAATGCAGGTTTATAAAGGCTTTGATATCGGCACAGATAAAGTTCCTCTGAACGAACGCCAAGGTATTGCCCATCATCTGCTGGATATTATTCCTCCATCAAAGCAATTTACCGCTGCCGATTTTGTCCATCTGGCTTTGGATACAGCTCAAAATATATTAAGCCGGAATAAGCTACCCATAATTGTGGGAGGCACTGGTCTTTACCTCAAAGCCCTGCTGGACGGCCTTTTCCCTGAAGGAAAGAGCGATCCAGCTCTTCGTTTTAAGCTCAGGCAGAAAGCTGCCCAACAAGGTCTGAAAGAATTGTGGCACGAGCTGCAAAAGGTTGATCCCGTTTATAGCCAAAAAATAAGCCCTAATGACCAGATTAGAATAATAAGAGCTCTAGAAGTCTATTATGCTACTCAAAAGCCAATCTCCGAGCATTTCTTAAAGACAGAATCTCCTGTTAAGGATTTTCATATTTTGAAAATTGGGTTAAAATTAAAAAAAGAAGAGCTCTATGCAAGAATTGATAAAAGAGTAGATAAAATGTTTGAAAAAGGAATTGTAACCGAAGTTCAAAATCTTCTCCAATCAGGAGTAAGAGAAGACTCGCTGCCCTTCAGAGCTTTAGGTTATAAACATGTCCTCCATTATCTGAGAGGAGAATTAACTTTAGAGGAAGCGGTGGAACTAACAAAAAGAGACACCCGTCACTATGCCAAAAGACAGATGACTTGGTTTAGGAAAATGAAGGGCATTAGCTGGTTTCCTCCTCATGAAATATCTTCAATAATAAACTTTATTAAAAACAATCTAAAATGAACAAGGAAAAAGCTATTCTTATTCATATGGCCACTGATAAAAGACAAAAAGCTGAAGCCCAGGAATCTATGACTGAACTTAGATATTTAACCGAGGCAGCGGGGGCCGAGGTCATCAGAGAGGTCTTTCAATACAGAGAAGAAATCAGTCCCAAATTCCTCATCGGCCAAGGCAAAGTGGCTGAAATTGCTGATTTAAAAGAAGAACTCGGAGCTAACCTCATTATTTTTGACCATAATCTCACCCCTATTCAACAGCGAAGTTTAGAGCTAGAAATACAGGGAAAAATAATTGATAGAACTCAACTTATTCTTGATATATTTGCTCAACGCGCTAGAAGTAAAGAAGGAAAGCTTCAAGTTGAGCTGGCTCAGCTTAATTACCTCCTCCCTCGCTTATTGGGAAAAGGAGAAGTCCTTTCTCGTTTAGGAGGAGGCATCGGAACCCGGGGTCCTGGAGAAAAGAAGCTGGAAGAAGACAGACGCCGGATTTTGGACAGAATTTCAAAAATAAAGAAAGATATCAAAAAAATTCAAAAAAGAAGAGCAAACCAGAGAAAAAGCAGAAAAAAAAGACCTGTGCCTGTAGTTTCCTTAGTAGGTTACACTAACGCAGGTAAATCCACTTTATTTAACTTTCTTTCTCGCGAAAAAATGTTCACCTCTAAACAATATTTCTCAACGCTTGATCCAGTCCTGCGCCGAGTAAGTTTTGCCGACGGTCTTTACTTCTTTTTGAGCGATACTGTTGGCTTCATCAAAAATCTTCCATTAGAACTAATTTCTTCCTTTCGGGCTACCCTTGAAGAACTTAAAGAGGCTGACTGCATCTGTCATGTTATTGATATAACTTCAGCCAATTATCAGCAACAGATAGAGGCTGTAGAGTCAATTCTGGCTGAGCTTGGCCTCAGCCACTTTCCACTGGTGAAGGTTTTCAATAAAATCGATCTTCTCGGTCAAAAAGAAAAATTCTTAAAGAAAAATAGCAATCCAAGCCAGCCAGTAGTTTACATCTCGGCCAAAACTGGAGAAGGCACAGAGGCTCTTAAGCACCAGTTGCGGCAAGTGCTTTTTAAAGAGATGAAACTTTTTTATCTCCGTATTCCAAAATCAAAAAAAGAAATGATGTATTCCTTCCCCAAATGGTCAATAGTCTTGAAAAGAAGAGAAAACAACGATTATTATGAGTTAAAAATAATGGCCAATCCCAAGTTAATCATAAATTATCTGCCATATCTCAAAAGAGGAGAAGTAAATTGGTAAAAAAAATAGCTATTATCTTTTCTCTTTTTTATTTATTCTGGTCCTGCGCTACTTACCAGCCTCCACCTCCCTCAATTTATATCAGCAATTTGCCCCCCACCATTGTCAGTGAACTCACTTTGGATGAAAGAATTCTGACTGAGGAGGCCTGGTCAAACATAAGACAAGGAAAAGGAAGTAAAGCCTCTAAAATAATTTCCAAGCTTGGCCAGGAAAACCCTTTTTACTATGTTGGCCTTGGCTATGCTTCTTTACTCCTTAACAATTTCTCAGAATCAGAAATGTATTTTAAGCAGGCCTTAAGAAATTCTCCCCAAATGAGTTTGGTCCACCTGGGGCTGGCTCAAGTTTATCAGAAAACAGGCCGTGAAGAGGAGGAATTTCTTGCCCTAAGAGAAGTTTTAAAAATAGAACCCGATAATCCTTGGGCTAAACAAACCTATGCTACGCTAAAAAATAAAAAAACAAAAGAAGCCCTGAGTCAAGCTCAATCTTACTTAGCCCAACAGCAAATAGAAAAAAGTAAACAGGCATTCTTGAAAGCCCTTTATTACTCTTCGCAGTCCACCGAAGCTAACCTAGCTCTGGCTAAAATTTATACCAACGAAGGCAATCTCCAGAATGCCTTGGTCCACCTCCGATCAGCTTTTCAGAATAATCCTAAAAACAAAAAAATATTAGAAACTTACGCCGATGCTCTTTTTAAAGCCGAAGACTACCCTCGCAGTTTAAATGTTTATGAAAAACTTCAGGAAATGGAGCCCGGCAATAAAAAAATAGAGAAAAGAATTAAAACCCTCAAGAACAGACTTGGGATTTTTGAACTTCCCAGCCAATACAAAGCAATTCCGGCCTCAGAGGCAATCTCTAAGGAAGAAATAGCTGCTTTGCTAGCTGTTAAGCTTAAAGACTTTTTGGGGGAGCCGACTTCAAAACCGCCGATAATTATTGATATTTCCACCTCTTGGGCTTCTAAATACATTCTTAAGACAACTACCTTGGGAATTCTTGATGTCTATTCTAACCATACTTTCCAGCCAAAAAAAATTGTGACCAGAGCCGAAATGGCTGAAATACTGTGGCGTTTAATAAATTATTTGAAGGGAAAAGGCTATAAGTTTATACGTCAAATTCCCCTGGAGAAAATAAAGATCTCAGATGTTTCACCTCAGAATGTCTATTATTTACCCATCGTCCAGATTATTTCTTACGATATCATGACTCTTTCTTCAGAGAAAACCTTTAATCCAGATCTTCCTCTTTCAGGTCATGAAGCCGAGAGGCTCCTCAATATTATTTTGACTTTGATTAAATAGGCAGTTATCATCTATTTACTTAAAAGGACTTAATGACCACAGAAAATAAGACTAATTTTTTAACTGTACCTAACCTTTTAACCTCCATAAGGATTCTGCTGGTGCCCATCTTTTTGGCTATGGTCCTCAAACACAAATCTCTCCAAGCCTTAATTATTTTCTTGATAGCTGGTTCTACAGACCTTCTTGATGGTCTAACAGCTCGCCTCTGGAATCAAAAAACTAAATTAGGGGCTTTTCTCGACCCTGCGGCTGATAAGCTGCTGGCTACGACTGCATTTATTACCCTGACTTTTCCTTCACTCAGCTCTCCCAATAATATCCCTCTCTGGCTGACAGCGGCTGCTGTTGGCCGCGATATAATCATTAGCAGCGGTACCCTGAGTCTCTATCTTCTGGTCAATTACAAACAGATTAAACCTACTCTTTTAGGCAAAGCCACTATTTTCTGCCAGCTAACTGTACTCCTTCTCGTTCTTATCTTTAATTATACTCAGACTTCCCCCCCTGTTTTAAACCAGATTTTTTATCTAACTCTAATTCTAACTCTTCTTTCGGGCATCCACTATATTTATATCGGCCTTCGTCTCTTGACTGCTGCTAAGCAGGTCTAAACCTATCTCAAATTCCTGTCTATAAACCCCTTTTTCAAGGTCAACCAAATTATTTTTAGATCAAGGGCTAAAGACCAGTTTTGTAAATAATAAAAATCATATTCAATTCTCTTCTCTATTGAGGTATCCTGTCTTAATCCATGAACTTGAGCCCAACCAGTAATGCCAGATTTAACTTTGTGACGGAGCATATATTTAGGAAATTTTTCTCTAAAATTCTTAACAAAAACTGGCCTTTCAGGCCGCGGGCCTATCAAACTCATTTCTCCTTTGAGAACATTGATAAGCTGAGGAATCTCATCGATACTGAACTTTCTTAAAAATCTTCCTACTTTGGTTATGCGAGGATCATTCGGTTTGCACATGACAGGGCCTGTTTCTTTTTCAGCATCAGAGATCATTGTTCTGAATTTATGCATGATAAAGCGGCGTCCATCCAGACCTACTCTTTCTTGATGATAGAGAACTGGCCCTTTAGAACTAATTTTAATCAGAAAAGAAATTATAAGGATAAAAGGGGAAAAAAGTAAAAGAAGCAGGGCTGAAATAACAATATCCATGCCTCTTTTTAGCCAACGCATTATTCCCTGGAGAGGGGGTTCATCAATACTGATGACAGGAAAACCGTCCAGGTCCTCAGCTCTGGCTTTAAGGGTTAGAAGCTGGAAAAGGTCAGGTATAAGACGGACATTAACCATGTATTTGTTAACAACTTTAAACACTTCCATAATTTGAGGATAATTCTCTAAATCCAGAGCTACATAAACATCACTGATATTGTTCTTTTCTAAAATCTTCTCTAAAGCATTGATTGGCCCTAGAACTTTAAAGCCGCCATCAACTTTAATCACCTCCCCAGGCTTTTTGTCATCATCTAAAAAGCCTTGAACGACAAAACCTAAATCTTGATATTGAGAAAGTTTTTGGGCCACAGATTTACCCATTTCGCCCGCTCCAATGATAAGCACATTTTGAAGATCATAACCCCGTGCATATCTTCTTTTCATATAATAGTAAATTTGATTTCTTAAGACAGAAACAATGATAATAACAACTACCAGATAAACAGCCAGGAAGTAATGAGATATTTTGAATTCTATCCGGAAAAGGGGAGCTTGTCCCTGGCTGTAAGCATAGAGGTAATTCAGTACTGCCAAAACAATAAGAATAGCAAAGAAAGCATTGAGGGCAATGAGAAAGAAGTCATCAATCCTAGTCCTTTTTAGGCGAGTTTTATAAAAACCCTGAAGAAAAAAAATGGCTAAATGAACTACTAAAAACAAGGGAAAAACAGCCAGATAAGATTTAAAGGGGGGGATGCCTTTCTGGGGGTCAACCGGAATAATATAGCCGTAAAAGCGGAAAAGGTAAGAATAAAAATAGGAAAGAGCAATGGCCAATATATCGCTCAAAATGAATAATCCTATTAGCTTTTTTCTTTTCTCTTTAATCATTCTGGCTTTGATGCTCCTGCCACTTTCGACGAAAGTAAGCGGCTAATTTTACCTTAAACTTATCTCTTGAAAACTTTAAAGCATTGCCTCTTATTTTAGTTTTATTAAATTCTATGGCCTGAAATTTGTCAAGAGCTTCAAGCAGGCTCTCCACCCTCAATTCAGGGAAAAAAAGCCCGCTAAGACCTTCAACTATGCTTTCAGTAGCCCCACCCCGGCCATAAGCAATGACAGGAATGCCGCAGGCCTGGGCTTCTAAAGAAGTGATGCCGAAATCTTCTTCTCCCGGCAGAATTAAAGCTTTTGCTTGTTGATAAACCTGAAGAAGCTTATCATCGGCCAGAGAACCGCAAAATTCAATATTTGAACCAGCCATCTTTTTTAATTTTTTAAATTCAGGCCCTTGGCCGACAATCTTCAGCTTCTCTCCAATCCTATTAAAAGCCTCAACAGCCAGGTCTATTCTCTTGTAAGGAACAAGGGCTGAAACGATTAAATAATATGTTTGACTCTGGCTGCCAGGTTTAAAAAATTGAGTATCAACCGGAGGATGAATAATGTCTGCTGGGCGGCGGTAGTACTTTTCAATTCTGGAGGCTACGTTTTTGGAATTGGCAATAAAATAATCAACACGATGAGAAGAAGCTGTATCCCAGAATCTTAAATAATGGATGATAGGAGGAATTAAAAAGCGGGAGAAAAAGTTTAATTTTTCAGGAGAAAAATAAGAAAAGTACTGATTCCAACCATAGCGCACTGGTGAATGAACATAACAGATATGAAGCGAGTGGGGATGAGGAATAATACCTTTGGCCACACAGTGAGAGCTGGATATAATTAAATCATAGTCTTCGAGGTTGAAAAGTTCTACAGCAAGAGGAAAGAGGGGCAAATAGAAACGATACCTTTTCCTCAACCAAGGCAGATGCTGGAGAAAACTAGTGATGACTTTTCTTTTTTCAATCTCTTCCACCTGGCTCCGCGGAAAATGAAAAAGGGTAAAGATAGGTGCTTGGGGAAATATCTCGGCTAAAACCTCTAAAACTTTTTCCCCTCCCCGGCGTCCAGTCAACCAGTCATGAACCAGAGCGACTTTGGCTTTCTCCATTGAGGTTGATTATAAAAGGGCGACTCTTAATTGTCAATTGGCGGAGATAGTGGAGAAGGTTCTTCCTTCTGTTTTTTTTGATAAAGTCTTAAATAAAGCTTCTGAATCCTACCAACCATTTGGGACAAGGTGAACCGCTGGCAAATATTCTTTTTTAGGGATTGACCTAAATTTTGGGCATATTCTCTCTGTTGGAGAAGCTTAATCACAGCTTGAGCTAATTTATCGGGCCTGCGCGGAGGCACTAAGATTCCAGTCTTTTTGTCCTTAATTATTTCGGTAGAACCGCTGACTCTTGTAGCGACCACAGGCTTGGCCATAGCTGCTGCTTCCAGGAGAACATAGGGAAATCCTTCCCAGAGAGATGGCAGAACAAAAACGTCAAATGTTGACAGCAGATGAGCTGCATCTTGCCTTTCTCCTAAAAAACTTACAATCTTTCCCAGCCCCAATTTAGCTGCTTGTCTACTCAGCTTGGCTCCCAACGGTCCCCCTCCGATTATTAAAATTTTAACCTCAGGAAAAACCTTAGCAATTTGAGGAACAGCCTGGAGAAGATAGATCAAACCTTTCTGGCGGTGAAGTCGAGCAACGCTGCCTACAACTGGAGATGATGGTTTTAGATAAAAAGGAATTTTCTTGTTCACCCTATTGTTCACCTTATTAAAAGTATCAAAATCTAAGCCGTTATGAATTACAGTAACCTTTTCTTCAGGGACAAGCTTATAATCTATAGCCTTTTGTCTGTCTCCTTCAGAAACACATATTACCTGATCTGTAAAACTGGAGAAATATCTCTCCAGCCAACAAGCGCCTGCTTTTAATAATGGATTTCTGTAATGGAGGTAATGGATACCATGTAGGCTGTGGATTAAAATCAGGTTTTTAATCCTGCGGCCAGCCCAGCGGCCAAATAAACCAGCTACCCCTCCATGAGTATGAAGGATATTCACTTCCTTTTGTTCCAGTAGTAGTCTTATTTGCCTTACTACTTTTATCCAATTTTTCTTTTGAAAGCTGATGGGGAAAAAATCTATGTTGCTTTTTCTTACTTCTTCTTCTAAGGCTCCCCCTGGTTGAGAACAGACACTAACTTCAAACTCTGTTCTATCTAAATTTCGAGCCAGAGCCAGGAGATTAACCTGGCCCCCTCCTAAAAACGGCCGGTCGATCATGGCCATTACTTTAATTCTGCCCATGCTGACTTTTCCTTAACAATTTAAAAAAAACAGCTGCTTTTACTCTCTTTTTGTCCTTCTTTAGTTTTTCCTCAAGAAAGAGAGCTGAAAAATTTATTAAAAGATAAAAATAAAGAAGATAATAAGAGAATTTTGAGTTATGCTTGCGGTAAAAATAAAGCTGACTTTGACGGTAGGCAAAACGACGGCCAAGGCCTAGCTTAACTGTAGAAGCTCCTTCCTGATGATAAACTTTGACTTGGGGAAGATAAATAAGCTTCCAGCCCTTAGCCTTCATCCTCAGGCAAAGATCAATATCTTCAAAATAGAGAAAAAATTTTTCATCGAAAAGACCAACCTCCTCCAAAGCCTGACGCCTGACCAAAAGGCAGGCTCCACTCAGCCAGCTCACCTCTCTCCTGGTTGAAGACAATTTTAACCTTAATCTTAGCCAGTAATTTAATAAACACTTCTGCAAGAGTTCCCGGCCAAAAGTGGGTTTTCCCCCGAAAGAAACTTGGTAGCGGCTGTAATCTCTAAAAAGGCCTGGCCCGACCGCAGCCACGCTTGGGTTTGATCTAATCTCTCTCATCAGCAAGTTCAAAGCCGGAGCCTCAATAATAGCATCGGGATTTAATATAAGGAGGTAATGGCCACGGCTGGCTCTTATCCCTTGATTGCAGGCCCGGGCAAATCCTCTATTTTCCCGGTTAAAAATAAGTTTTATCCGAGGAAAGCTCTTCTCCAGATAAGCCCTGCTTCCATCTGAAGAATTATTATCAACGACGATTATTTCATAAGCAAAGTCAAGCCGCCCTTGGATAAGAGCAGCTAAACTCTGGCCCAGATTTTGCCTGTCATTGTAGTTTACTACAACTACAGATAATTCTGGTTTGGACCCTCCTTTATTCACCATACTCATCCAAGAGTTGTTCAATCCTCAAAATATAACGGCTTAAAGAAAATTTATCTTTTAGAGTGGATATTGCTCTTTGACTTGCTTCTTTTAGTCGGGAAGGATGACGCCAAAGTGATTCTACTGCTTCGGCTAAAATTCCTGGCCGGTTACTTTCCACTAAAAAGCCATTGTCTCCATCCTTAATAATTTCAGATAAACCGCCAGCTCTAACCGCTAAAACGGGAGTAGAAACAGCCATGGCTTCTAGAGCAGCTAAACCTAAAGAATCAACCCTGGAAGCTACTATCAATAAATCCATGGCTCCGAGGAGAGAGAAAATATCGTGCTGATAGCCAGTAAATTTGATTTTTCCCTCTAAACCTAATTTTTTTGTTATTCTCTTTAACTTCCGGTAATATCTTTTATCCTTAACTTCACCCACAATCAAAAGCTTAACCTGAGGTAAATGCTCTTTTAAATAAGCCACGGCCTGAATTACTTCCTCTTGGCCTTTACCTTTGTAAATTTTGCCCACTATCCCTAAAACAAAATCTTCTTGTCTCAGCCCTAGTTTGCGGCGAATAGTCTGGGAAGAAGCCAGGCTTAACTGGGGCAGCTCAAATCCTCCATAAATAAGTCTTACTTTTTTATTATTTGGAAAAGATCTCCGGCTGGCTTTAGAATTAACCACAATTGCGGTTGAGAGCCAGTCAATCAGTTTAATTAGAATTCTTTTCCCCAGCCAGAAATGAAGAATTCTTTCTTGACCATCGAGAATTTCATGAATTGACCAGATATGGCCAACTTTGGTTATTTTAGCCGCCCAGGCTCCGCTAAAAACTGCCACAGAATTAGTGAAAACAAGGGAAATTTGCCTCTCTTTGATGAATTTCAGCAAACGAATTATACTTTTTATATTCCACAACCAGGAGAAAGGCTGCTTCCATACTTGCCATTCTTCGGATAGCCACCATTTATAAGGAATAATTTTAACTTCAATTCCTGATTCTTCTGCTTTCTCCTTTAAAATGCCTGGAGCAGGCAGGACAAGAAGGGAATTGAATCTCTTACGGTCAATATTTCTAAGAATTTGAAGTAACATTCTTTCAGCTCCATTAAGTTCGGCTGAATGAGAAACAAAAAGGATATTTCTTCTCAACTTGCAGCTACCTGATAATAAAAATCAAGAGTTTGGCTGGCTGTCTTTAACCAGCTAAAGTCTTTGGCTCTTTGACGACCCTTGGCTATTAATGATTGGGCTAATTTTTTATCCCGCAGGACTCTAAGAATTTGATTGGCTATGTCTTCAGGCTGGAGTGGGTTAAAATAAAGAGCAGCCTCCTGGGCCACTTCGGGCAAAGCTCCCCCCCTGGAGATAACGGCTGGCAGACCGCTAGCCAAGGCCTCAACCACAGGCAAACCAAAGCCCTCCTCTAGGGAAGGAACAACCAGCAGGGTAGCCAACCTGAAAAAGCCCTTCAACTCTTCCTCCTGGATGTATCCCAGCATTTTCACCCAATCAGAAAGAGACTGCCTCTTTATTTCCTCTTTTATTTGGTTATAAGCTTCGCCTTTAGGCCCAATTAAAAAGAGAGGGATGCTAACTCGCTGAGCATGGATAATTTTTAGAGCTTTTATTAAAGAAGGAAGGTTTTTTCGTCGCTCCAGAGCACCGACAAAAAGAATAAAAGAAGAGGGCAATTTGTATTTCGACTTCAAACGAAAAAGTTGCGCCTCAGATATTTGTTGCCAAAAATGATGATCAAAGCCCAAATAGACGACTCGGATTTTACTTTCCTCAACTCTAAATTTATTAATAATCTTATTTTTAGTAAAACGAGAAATAGTTATAACGCCATCAGCTCTCTCCAGAGAAGATTCAACCTCGGGCAGGAAATCTCTTTTAGCCTCTTTATTGCTTAAAAAGGGCGATTCTACAAAAAAAAGGTCGTAAACAGTCACTATTTTTTTGCCGCTGCCTGGGAGGGGCAAAGGAGTAGGAGAATGGCTGAGATCTATTTTTTTTCTGAAAAAAAAATCAAGAGAAGGCCAACCTAAACGATACCAGCAGAAATTGACCAACTTTACCGGCAAATGGAAATCTCGAAAATCTTTTTGGATAAAAGGTGGAATCTTATGAGCAGGGAAACGATCTTTAAAGGATGAAGAAAAAAGGCAGTATTCATTATTTTGGTCAATTTGAGCCAGAGAAAAAAGCAAATTCTTAAAGTAAATACCGACCCCAGTTTCTTCCTTGAGGAAGGGACGGATATCAAATCCGAGGCGCATCCTGAGTAAATGTATTCACAATATAATGAAAAGTCAAGGAAAGGAAAAGAAGAGAAGGCTTTTCCCCAACCGTCTTGAGTGAAATTTTGCAAAAAAAGAAATGAGGTGGTGCTGCGATTTCCTTCCATCCTGGCCAAGACACTCCCCACCTTCCACTATGGGCATCAAATGGAGGGAAATCGCTGTCCCTAAAGATAACTTTGCTCATTATTATATTATTTATCATGATTTTGTGAATGCTTAATAAAGAAAAAAAAGTATAGAGCTTGCTTCTCGGTGAGGCCGGTGCTATGATGGCAGAGACAAGGAGTGAGGCTATGAATTATTTCGACAAAATAACCAATAAAATAGATTCATATCGGAATGAAATGATAGATATGCAAATATCTCTTTGTTCTTTACCGGCTATATCTCCCCAAAGTGGTGGCCAAGGCGAAGCTAAAAGAGCAGACTTTCTCCTTGATTTCTTAAAGACAATTGGCCTGACGGAGATTGAAGTCATTAAAGCTCCAGATTTGGAGGCTCCGGCTGGTTATCGGCCCAATATATTAGCTTTCTACCGAGGCCAAAGCTCCTCCAAAACCATCTGGGTGATGACCCATATGGATATCGTACCTCCTGGAGAATTAGCTCAATGGAGAGGGGATCCCTTTCGAGCCTGGGTCGAAGAAGGCAGAATATACGGACGAGGCACTGAGGACAATCAGCAGGATATGGTTGCATCCCTTTTTGCTTTAAAAGCCTTTCACGAGGAAAAAATTTTACCTCGTTATGATGTGGGTATAGCCCTCGTAGCTGATGAAGAAACTGGAAGTGGTAAAGGCATTGATTATGTTCTTCGCCATTCAAATCCTTTTCGTCCTCAAGACATAATTATTGTTCCTGATGCCGGCAATAAATATGGAACCATGATTGAAGTAGCAGAAAAAAGCATTCTTTGGCTCAAATTTACAACCATCGGCCAGCAAGCTCACGGCTCTACTCCCGAAAGAGGGATTAACAGCTTCAAAGCAGCCTCATTTTTAATCACCGAACTCGATCAGCTTCACCAGTTATTTCCTGATAAGGACCAGCTTTTTGATCCTCCTAATTCTACTTTCGAACCAACCAAAAAAGAAGCCAATGTACCTAATATCAATACCATCCCCGGCGAAGATATCTTTTATATGGATTGCCGCCTCCTGCCCAAACATTCAATCACAGAGGTTGAGGCCCAAATCAAAAAAATGATGGGCGGGATTGAAAATAAATTCAAAGTTAAAATTAACTTAGAAGAACAACAAAAAGCTCCAGCTGCTCCACCAACTCCAGCTGAAGCCGAGGTGGTCAAAGTCTTAAAAAAAGCCATTAAAGAAGTCTACGGACTGGAAGGGAAAGCCGTTGGCATCGGGGGCGGAACGGTAGCTTCAATCTTCAGGAGAGAAAATTTCGAGGCTGCTTGCTGGTCAAAAGTGGAAGAAACTGCCCATCAGCCCAATGAATACTGCATTATCGACAATATGATTGGAGATGCCAAGGTTTTTGCTCATATTTTCCTTCAACCATAAATATTCAAACTTTAACTATTGGCTATCCTGAAGTGGAGATATTTTCTTCCGCCGTCTATGAATCTTTTGAGCAAGCTGGATTGTGTTAAAATGGATAGCCACTGTTTCTTCAACATCATAAGCATAGCCTCCGGCCAAGAGGACAACCAGCGGAAGGCCAAGCTCTCGAGCTTGGCCAATGACCCACCTATCTCGCTCTTTGAGACCTTCCATAGTTAGTCTCAATCCTCCCAACTGGTCATTCTGGTAAGGGTCTGCTCCTGCCAAATATAAAATAATATCAGGTTTAAACTCTTGATAAATATGAGGAATATGAGCTTTAAGATCAGTTAAATATTTATCATCTCCATCCCCTGACCACAAACCGACGTCCATAGAACTGGGGGGTTTTTGGGCAGGATAAATATCCATCTGATGAATTGAAAAAGTAAAAACATAATCTTTCTTAGCAAAAATTGAAGCTGTCCCGTTTCCCTGATGAACATCACAGTCAACAACCATCCCTTTTTGAATTTTCCCTTCCTGCTTCATTTTCTCTAAAGCTACAGCCACATCATTCACAATACAAAAGCCCTCACCATGATCAGGAAAAGCATGATGAAATCCACCGCCTAGATGAACAGCCAAGCCTTCTTTAAGAGCCGTCTCAGCAGCCAGTACCGTTCCTCCTACTTGATAAAGGGCAAATTGCAGAAGCTGAGGTGAGTAAGGCAATTCTATAGTTAAAATTTCTGATTGAGAGAGAGAATCTGTCTTCAATTTATTCAGGTATTTAGGAGTATGAACCAAAAGGAGCTCATCATCACTTACTGGCTGGGGAGAAAGAAAATTCGCTTTCTTAGCACCTAAGCGGATTAACTTTTCATAGAGAAGCCTGTATTTTTCCAGGGGAAAGACATGCTGGTTAAGGTTAACCATCCAATATTTATCACTGTAGACGAACTTCAAAGTAAATTTTCTGAGCCGCCATCTGATCAATAAATCTCTCAGGTTAACCATTAAGTTCTATACATATCAAAAAAAAGGCAAATGGTAAACCTTACTCTCTGGGGATGCTCGCTCTCTCATTTATTTCTTGAAATTACATAAATTAATACGATAAATATATAAACTATAATACTTTTAAAGAGGAGTCATAAATATGAAATTTTTTACCGTATTCATGAGAAATTCGACAATGAAGGCATTGTCATCCAGGTCTATCTTTACCGCTCAGCCAAAGATATAGAGGACATTAATCGGGCAAAAGCCAAAGTCAGACTATGCAAAGGAGCTTATAAAGAACCAAAAGAAATTGCCCTCAAAAAAATGAACGATATCTGCCGTAATTTTATCAAGCTGACTTATTTGCTTTTTAAGGACGGAGTTTACCCAGCCATAGGTAGTCACGATGATAAATTAATTCAAGCTGTAAAAGATTATGTAGAGGTTCACCATATTTCCAAGGATAGTTTTGAATTTCATACTTCTCACCTTTTACTTTGTTCCCTTATAGCTGCCTGAGCCGCAGACAGTCTGGCAATTGGTATCTGGTAGGCAGAACAGCTGACATAATTGAGCTTAACCTGGTGGCAAAAGAAAATCGAGCGAGGATCTCCTCCATGGACGCCACAAATTCCTACTTTTAAGTCTTTTCTAGTTTGACGTCCCCTTTCTACTGCCCATTTCATCAGCTCTCCTACTCCTTGAATATCAACTGTCTCAAAAGGATTATCCGGCCAGATGCCATGGACTATGTAATAATTGACGAAAGCCACCCCATCATCCCGCGAAATCCCATAAGTAGTCTGAGTGAGATCGTTGGTCCCAAAGGAGAAAAACTCTGCTTCTCTGGCAATCTCATCAGCGGTTATGGCCGCTCTGGGAATCTCAATCATGGTTCCCACCGAATAAGGCACTTTCACTTTATATTTCTTCATCATTGCTTCAGCTACTTCTACAATTATTTTTTTCTGATGGGCTAACTCTTCCACAGATCCTACTAAGGGGACCATAATCTCTGGCCTGACTTTTTTCCCTTCCCTCCTCAATTGACAAGCGGCTTCAAAGATGGCCTTAGCTTGCATTTCTATAATTTCGGGATAAGTAATCCCCAGACGGCAACCTCTATGGCCAAGCATGGGATTAAACTCGGACAGAGCTTTAACTCTTTCCAGCAGTTCTTCCAGCTCCTTGATTTTCTTTTTATTCTTACTCTTTTTAACTTTAAATTTCGTCAATTCCACCATCAATTCTTCTTTACGGGGTAAAAATTCGTGGAGAGGAGGATCAATAGTTCGGATAGTAACTGGATGCCCTTTCATTTCCTTAAAAAGCTCATAAAAATCCCGCCTCTGAAAAGGGAGCAATTTGGCCAGGGCTCTCCTTCTTTCCTCGGCCGTTTCAGACAAAATCATCTGTTTGATAAAAGGAAGCCTTTTCTCTTCAAAAAACATATGTTCTGTCCGGGCTAAACCGATGCCTTCTGCTCCAAAAGCAAAGGCTGTAGCTGCATCTTCAGGAGTATCAGCATTGGCTCGAACTCCTAATTTTCTGTATTTATCCGCCCAAGAAAGAAACCGAGTAAAATAGCGGTAAATCTTCGATTTATTTGGTTTTAACTCTCCTCTTATGACTTGAATAATCTCCGAAGGCTTTGTCTGAATCTGGCCATCAAGAACTTCCCCAGTTGAACCATCAATGGAAATCCAGTCTCCTTCTTTTATTCTCCGCTGACCTACCTCAAAAGCTCTACGCGCCTCATTCATCTTGATTTTCTCACAACCAACCACGCAGGGTTTACCCATCTGGCGGCCAACCACGGCTGCGTGAGAAGTCATGCCTCCAGTAGCAGTTAATATTCCCTGGGAAGCATTCATCCCATGAATATCATCAGGAGAGGTTTCCTCTCGGACAAGGATTACTTGTTTTCCATTTTTCTTCCAGGCCACAGCATTTTCGGCCGAAAAAACAACCTGACCAGTGGCTGCTCCAGGAGAAGCAGCCAATCCCTCGGCCAGAATCTCATGCCTTTTTTTCTCTTCAGGATCAAAAACTGGATGAAGCAGCTGGTTTAAAGCTTCTGGCTCCACTAAAAGGAGGGCTTCTCTTTCTTTAATTAAACCTTCCTTTACTAAATCAACGGCAATCCTCACGGCAGCCAGTCCTGTCCTCTTGCCGCTCCTAGTTTGCAGCATGTAAAGTTTTCCTTCTTGGACTGTAAACTCGAAGTCTTGGACATCATGATAATGTCTCTCCAGGGTAGCCGTTATCTCTTTCAACTGATGATAGACCTGAGGCACGTCTTTTTTCATTGCCTTAAGTGGCGAGGGAGTTCTGACTCCGGCTACCACATCTTCACCCTGAGCATTAACTAAATACTCTCCAAACAGTTCCTTATCACCAGTAGCTGGATTTCGGCTAAAGCCAACACCAGTAGCTGATTTAGAGCCGAAATTGCCAAAAACCATCATTTGGACATTGACAGCTGTTCCCAAATCTTGAGGGATTCTATTTATCTGACGATAGGTAATAGCTCGAGGATTATTCCAGGATTCAAAGACTGCAGCAATAGCCATAAATAGCTGCTGCTGAACATTCTGAGGAAAGGTTCTGCCTGTTTCTTTCTTAATCAACTTTTTATATTCTGAAATTATTTCTTCTAAGTCTTCTTGGGAAAGTTGATGATCAAATTCAAGATTTCTCTCTTCTTTTTTTCTTCTTAAGATTTCTTCAAATTTCCTCTTGGGTACGCCCATAACAACATCACCAAACATATGAAGCAGGCGCCGGTAACAATCAAGGGCAAAACGCCGGTTGCCGCTTTTTTGAGCTAATCCTTTTATGGTTTTATCGTTGAGACCAAGGTTTAAAACAGTATCCATCATACCTGGCATCGAAAACTTAGCTCCAGAGCGGACAGAAACAAGAAGAGGATTACCCTCATCTCCAAATTTTTGCCCAGAGATGTGCTCCAATCTTTTCAGGTTAACCAGAACTTCTTCTTTAACCTCGGCTGGGAGTTTTCCTTTAGACTTGGCAAAAAGATTACAGACCTCAGTCGAAATGGTGAAACCTGATGGAACCGGTAAACCAATAGCAGCCATTTCGGCTAAATTGGCTCCCTTGCCTCCTAATAAATCTTTCATATCCTTATTACCATCAGCTTTACCTTTGGTGAAAAAGAAAACATATTTTTTGGCCATCTTTCTACTCCTTGAATATATAACCACTGAATATACACGCTGCTCATTCAAAATTCAAGAGGATTGAGAAAATATATCGATTTTTTTAACATAACTAAGATAAAAAATATAACCTACAAACTACAATTAAAATATTATTTTAAATAATAGAGATAAAAAACAGAGACAGTATCAGATTATAACTTTGCCCTCTGATTTAATTTGTAACATATGAACACAGTTTGCTAGGGACAGAAAATTCTCAAGAGAATTTATCGATATTGTAGGGAACGTTTTGTGAGCGGTCCATTGAGGACAATTGACCCTCCATTTAAAGGTTAACGGCCCGCTAGGAATAGCGGGCCCTACAGGAAAGCAGCCCCTACAGATAGAGGATGGTGTTCCTTTGCAGACTACTTGTGGCTAATATCTCTTTGAGGATAAAAGAAAATAGTTAAAGACATGAACAATAAAAAAAGATCAGTTAGAATTAATTTAAAATCTACTTTGTGACTCAGACTGCCAAAACAGCCACAATCAATATCAATTCCTCTGATGATGGTGGCCAGACCTAAGATGAAAATAACCTGTTTAAAAATTTTAGCGGTCGGCATATTGCTTAAAGCTCAAACCCTGCCTTTGGCTGGCCTTAATTAAGCCCAATCTTAATTTTTAAATAAGAGTCAGATATTTATCCAAACCTGCCCTAAAAACTTTTATAGCCTTGATCAAGTCTTCTTCTTTAAGAACATAGGCAATTCTCACTTCATCCTGCCCTTTGTCCGGAGAAGAATAGAAACCCTTCCCCGGAGCAACCATGACTGTCTGATTTCCCTGCTCAAAATCAGTTAACATCCATTTAACGAAATGCTCGCAGTCTTTGATAGGCAGTCTGACAATCAAATAAAAGGCTCCTTGGGGCTTGTCAATAACAATGCCTGGAATATCCTTTAGCCCTTCATGTAGAATATCCCGCCTCCTTTGATATTCATGCCTAACCTCTTGGAAATATTCTTTATTCATCCTGTAGGCAGCTAAAGCGGCTTTTTGCTCTACGGTCGGAGGACAGAGACGGGCTTGAGCGAATTTCAATAGATATTTATATATTTCCTGATTTCGGGTTATGACCGCCCCAATTCGAGCTCCGCAGCAGCTAAAGCGCTTAGAAATACTATCAACAACAATCACCCTATCTTTTATTTCCTCAAACTCGAGCACACTTGTATGCTTAAGGCCATCATAAACGAATTCTTTGTAGACTTCATCTCCTATTAAAAAAAGGTCATATTTCTTGACTAGAGATACGAGCCGGGCTAATTCTTCTCGGGTGTAAACTGTTCCTGTAGGATTGTTGGGAGAACAGATAAGAATAGCTCTCGTTTCAGGGGTAATTCTTTCTTCAATTTCGGGGAGAGGAGGCAGGCGAAAACCATTATCAACGCTGAGAGTCAGAGGCAAAATTCGGACATCAGCAAAACTAGCATAGCCATTATAATTGGTGTAAAAAGGCTCAGGAATGAGCACACTCTGGCCAGGATCAGCGACAACGCTGAAGGCAAAATGAATGGCCTCTGAACCGCCGATAGTAATAATTACATTGTCCGCCTCAAGAGGAATGTCGTATAAACGGAAATAATCAGCAATGGCCTGCCTTAATTCTAAAAAACCCTGGGCTGGACCATAGCTTAAGACTGGTTCATTATAACTACGAATGGCTTCTAAAACTGGCGAAGGAGTGGCAATATCGGGTTGGCCAATATTAAGAAAATAAATATGAATTCCTTTGGCCTGCGCTTGGTCTGCATAAGGTTTAAGTTTTCTTATAGGCGAAGGCTGAATTTGTTGCCCCCTTTTTGAAACATTCATTTATAAATCCCTCCTATGATAATCATCGGGAAATTTGATTATAAACAAAAACTGGATAGGGTTGTCAAAGTTTTTGTTGCCAAGGGATTAATATTCTGATATTTTTTCAGCAATGAAAGATTCATGATCAAAGATTCACAAGCCTTGATAATCGACAAGAAAAATTGGGGTGACTATTATTTATTTGACTTAAAGTCAGCTAAGATTGCTTTCTCAGCTCAGCCCGGCCAATTCATCATGGTTCGGCCTAGTGCCTATTATCATCCTCTCTTGAGGCGCCCTTTCAGCCTTCATTTTCAACATAAAGAAAATATTCAAATTTTCTTTAAAATAACAGGCCAAGGGACTTTCCTCCTCAGCCAAAAAAAACCAGGAGATTGGTTGGATATTATCGGACCCTTGGGAAAAGGCTTCTCCATTGGAGCTGAAATCAAAGGAAAAGTGACTGCTTTAGTAGGAGGCGGCAGAGGTATAGCACCTCTTTATTTTCTGGCACACCGTTTAAACCAACAAGGAGCTAAAGTTAAAATTTTTTATGGTGGCCAAAGTCGGAATGACCTTCCTTTAAAAAACAAAATAGAAGCTGACGGATTTGAACTTCATCTGGCTACAGACGACGGCAGTTTTGGCTTTAAAGGCTTTATTACTGAACTTTTAAGACAAAAGATTAAGAAGATCAAGCCCTTTAAAGTCTATGCCTGCGGTCCCGAAGCAATGATGGCTGAAATAGCTCATCTTCTGGTCGAAGAAAAAATATCCTCCGAATATTCATTAGAATCGGTAATGGGCTGTGGCTTTGGTGTCTGCTGGGGCTGCGTCAGAAGGATAAAAAGAGAGGGTCAATTGCTCTGGCTTAAAACCTGCCAGGAAGGGCCTGTCTTTTCCGCAGAAGAAATAATCTGGGCGGATGGACAAAAATGATAGATTTATCCGTTGACCTGGGTTTTCTAAAGCTCAAAAACCCCATTATTGCGGCCAGTGGTACTTTTGGCTATGGCCAAGAATTTGAACCTTTTATTGACTTAAATCAATTGGGGGGATTGGTCATTAAAGGACTTTATTTTTCTCCCCGCCAAGGAAATCCACCACCTCGCTTAGCCGAAACACATGCCGGACTTTTAAATTCCGTCGGCCTCCAGGGGATAGGAGTCCAAAGGTTTTCAGAAGAAATTCTTCCCCATCTTCAAAAATATAAAACATCTCTAATCGTCAATGTCTGCGGTGAAGATGAAGAGGAATATGCTCGGGTTGTGGATTTTTTGAACAACAAACCTGGTCTGGCTGCTTACGAACTCAACATCTCCTGTCCTAATGTTAAAAAAGGAGGCCTTTGTCCGGCCCTAAAAGCTGACTCCACTTATTCTCTGGTTAAATTGGTTAAAAGGGTGAGCTCCCGCCCCTTAATAACCAAGCTTTCTCCTAATGTAACTGATATCCAAGAAATCGCTCTCAGTGCTCAAGAAGCAGGCTCAGATGCTGTCTCTTTAGTAAATACCTTTCTGGCTATGGCCATTGACCCTGAGACAAGAAAACCCCGCCTGGCTAATGTTTTGGGGGGCCTGAGCGGCCCGGCCATAAAGCCTATAGCCTTAAGAATGGTTTATCAGACAGCCTGCTGCCTGCAAATTCCAGTTATTGGCCTGGGCGGTATTTTTTCAGGCTCGGATGCTCTTGAATTCTTGATAGCTGGAGCCAGAGCGGTAGAGGTGGGCACAGCTAATATGATCGACCCAGAAGCAACAGTCAAAATTATAAAAGAATTAGAAAATTACTGTCAGAAACATAACTTAAAAAGGATTGAAGAAATAGTCGGTACCTTGAAAACAAATAGTGAAGAATAAATGAGTGAAAAGTGAAGAGTGAAGAGAAAGAAGAGGTGTAATTGAGTGGAGATGAGGGAATTAGTTTAAGGTGAAAAGTTGAAAGTGGAAAGTTTAAAAAATGAATAAAAATATAGGGTTCCACAGCCATATTGAATCGCTTGCCTTTGAAATAATAATTCACAAGGAAAAAAATGAAAAATAAAATAAGCACACTCAGCAAAATTATCATTGCTCTTGATGTTGAAAACAAACAAGAAGCACTTTCTCTTATCAGCCAGCTAAAAGAAGCCGAGACTTTCAAAATAGGACTTAAACTTTTTATAGCTGAAGGGCCATCGCTTGTTCAGACTGTTAGGCGATTGGGAAAAAACGTTTTTCTCGACCTTAAACTTCATGATATTCCGAACACTGTGGCCGAAGCGGTTAGAATGGCTGCAAAATGTGAAGTCAGCCTGCTTACTCTTCATGCTTCCGGCGGATTGGAAATGATGCGTTGGGCAGTAAAAGCAGCTAAGGAAGAAAGCTTAAAAGGACAAAGGCCGAAGTTGCTAGCGGTTACAGTTTTAACCAGCTTAAGCGATGAAGATTTAAAAAAAATAGGGATGGAAACCTCAACCCAGAGTCAAGTTCTTAGATTAGCCCACTTAGCTAAAGAGGCCGGCTTGGATGGGGTAGTTTGTTCTCCTCAGGAAATTGGCCTCATCCGTCAAGAAATAGGTTCAAATTTTTTAATAGTCACCCCTGGCATTCGGCCTTCCTGGGCCGCTTCCCATGATCAGAAAAGAATTATGACCCCATCTCTGGCTCTCAAAGAGGGGGCAGATTATTTAGTTATCGGCAGGCCAATTATAAAGGCTTCTTTGCCTCGCCAAGCTTTTCTTAAAATCTGTCAGGAATTAAATAGCCCGGTAAACTCCACCTACGGTAAAAATAGCACCTAAAATTATTCCAACCACTATCATTAGAACAACAGCCACAATAAGGCTGACGACTAAATAGCCAACAAGTTTTTCCTTAGGTGTATTCATGAGAGGAGTGGCCAAACCTAGGTAAAGAAGATAAAGACCATAAAGGCTAGCTAAAATAGCCAGAATCCCCAAAAAAGGCACTATATAGAGAATGCTGGCTACCCAATAAGGAGTCATGGTATAGACGGCCAGTTTCATGGCGTTATCTATATTTTTTTCAGAAGAGAAAGTAGGGGCTAATGCATTGATAATAAGACCAAAAACATAAACAGTGGCAATGCTAAAAACATAAACCAAGATAGCCCGGAGGAAAGCGGTTCCAATTCCAAATCTATACCATCCGACGAATGGAACTTTAAATCCAACCAAGCCATACCCTATAAATTGAGCCACAGCCGGGATAGCCGCCAAAATTAAAACATAAGAGGTGAAAAGTTGGGAGAAAGGCATAGCCTCTTCTTTTATCTTCAACCATTCTTCTTTTGGCTTTAGGATTATCCCTTGGGCCCGAGCTACAATATCCATTTTTATCCTCCTTTAGAGAAGTTTTAGGAACTATATAATTTTTATTGGCCAATGTCAAACTTTTTTCCTCTTGGGAGAAGCATCCTTATTTCTGCCTTTATTATTTTTTATCAATCAGGAAAATCTAACTAATCTGGATTATTCACGAGTCGAGGTTGCTGCAGATGTGAGGCACAGGAGATGCAGCTGTGGTCCTCCACCGCAAATGTCCTGTAACGAAGCAGATGCAGTAAGATCGGCTCGCCCCAAGGGTAAAAGATGGCGATTATAATTAAAATAAAATTAAAAGAACTAAGTAATCTCAATGAGCTTACCAAAAATCATGATAAAAAGAAGATATCAATGAGAATAAATAAAAGATCGGCAGATTTTATGAATAATCCAGGCTAATTAGGAGAGGCTTGAGCATAAATGTTTTTTTTGAGCTTAATATGGGAAAAAACTGGAGGCGCGGGTCGGATTCGAACCGACGAATCGAGGTTTTGCAGACCTCTCCCTTAGCCACTTGGGTACCGCGCCTTTTTTGTCTTTGTCAAATTTCTTACTTAAACAGAAATGGAGCGGACGAGCGGATTTGAACCGCCGACCTTCTGCTTGGCAAGCAGACGTTCTACCACTGAACTACGCCCGCTCTCTAATTTCCTCTGATTTAAACTACCAAAATGGCACTAATCTGTCAATTAATATCAAACTAAAGAAAGCATCCTTATTTCCCGGAAGTAGGCAGAAGTCCAAAAAAGGGAGAGATTTTTGGAGCTAAAACGACCCGCTGGGGAAGAGCAGACCCTACAGAATTATCAAATAGGGACCAATGAGATATTTGACCACACTCTAAGTTCTGAGCTGGACGTGGTCGCCAATCATTACCACATCTTTGGATGATAAAATTTTAACTGTAGCCGTCCGTCTCTGGGTATCAATAACCAATAAATTGCCAATGATTTGGAACGGCGCTCCTTCCTTAACTATTCTATAAATTATCAACTGCTGCCCAACCTGAAGTCCATCTTCTTGGCCAATATCAATAATAGCCCACTGACCATTGGCAATTTGCCTGTAATCTCTTTGTAAATAAATGATACTGCCTTGGACACCAGGGCTTTCAAAAGGAGGGACCTGATATCCAAGATCTTTCCCTAACAGTTCTTCTTTTTCTTCAAAAGGAACTAAAAAATTTCCGATCATAACCTGGCCGCAGGATTTTTCAATTCTGGCCGTGCCCATTGTCTCACTCACATCCTGAATTCTTGCTCGTCCCCGCTTAAAGGCTAGATGACCAAAATCTTTGATTTTCGTTCCAATTTCAAGGACTAAAAATACCTGATCTCTCTTTAAGCCATCATTCCGACCTTTATTGACATAGACAACATCACCGTCAGTTAAAAGTTGCTTTTCATACTCCTTTTCAGCGGCCACAATTCTAAAATCTAGATTTTCATTTTCTAAAATAAAGAAAGAGCAGTACAGGTCGGATTCAGAAATAATAGGATATATTTCCTGGAATATTTTTGCCTTCTTAATTTGATTTTCCTGCTTTTCTTGAGGGGCTAAGGAGTTAGCCTGGAGATTACTTAAAAAAGAGCCAATCATAAGAATCATAAAAATTTTTTTAACTATTTTTCTCTCTGATAAATAATTTCTCACTTGGTCACCTCTCGCTGTCTGGATTTAGGCATCTATTTTTGCTGCTATTATATTAGTCGTTTTTCCTGCTGTCAATATCTACCTTTTTTTAAAAAATCTTTATTTTCTTTTTCTTGACATCGATATTTCTTCTTTCATAACATAAAAACAGCAAGGAGGTTAACTGTGAATAAAAAAGAGATCACCTCTAAAATGTCAAGGGAAGCGGGTATCACCTGGTTACAGGCAGAAAAGGCTTTCAGGTCAATGATAGAAGGAATTAAAGACTCTTTGAAAAAGGGGGAACGGGTTACTTTTTCTGGCTTCGGCAGTTTTGAAGTAAAAAAAAGAAAAGCTCGCCAAGGTAGAGACCCCCGTACAGGAGAAATAATATCCATTCCTAACAAAAAGAGAGTTAAATTTAATCCCAGCAAAAGCCTTAAAAACTCTCTTTAAATTTTGAAAGTTTACTTTAATTTATCTGATCGAATATTCTTACTTCTATTATTGCTAAAGATAATACTTATAAAGAATCATTACATCTCTCCAAGTGTTTAGCCTTAGCTACAATGGTTTTGGAGATGCTTATTTTTTTATTCTTGATTGGACAAGAGTTTACCAATCTTTTAAAATAATCCTGCCAGAAAAATTGAAAAGAAAAAAAATAAAAATAGCCATTCTTTTTGGCGGCCGTTCGGCTGAACACGAAGTCTCACTCACCTCAGCCTGCGCCATCTATAATAATCTCGATAAAGATAAATATAAAATAGTTTGCCTCTATATAAATCGCCAGGGTTTGTGGAAAAAAGTAAAATCTCCCCAGCATTCGCTTTCAACCTTAAATAAAGGCCAGTTTTCCTCATTTCTGCCTTGGGCAAAAAATCCTCTCGAGCAAGCTTTGGAGGCGGACATTTATTTCCCTATCCTTCATGGCCCTTACGGGGAAGATGGAACCATTCAAGGCTTCCTGGAAATGGCTGATGTGCCCTATGTGGGCGCCGGAGTTTTAGCCTCCGCCTTAGGCATGGATAAAGCTATAGCTAAAGTACTTTTTCAGGCCAGGCAACTGCCTCTGGTTAAATATATGGTTGTTTACGATTCAGACTGGAAAAAAGAGTCAAAGACAATCCTCGCCAAAATCGAAAAAGAATTTAGCTTGCCCTTTTTTGTCAAGCCAGCCAAGCTCGGCTCGAGTGTAGGGATCACTAAAGTAAACTCTTCTACCCAAATGGAAGCGGCCATTAAGGAAGCTTTCCGATACGACCGAAAAATTCTAATCGAAGAAGGAATCATCGGCAGAGAAATAGAATGTAGTGTTTTAGGCAACGATGAACCTCAAGCTTCTCTTCCCGGTGAGATCATTCCCTTTAGAGATTTCTACGATTATCAAGATAAGTATGTTGAAGGCAAGACTTCTTTTGCTATCCCAGCCAAACTACCTTCCTCAATGGTAGATAAAATTCAAAAGATTTCTATCGAGGCTTATAGAGCCATTGATTGTGCAGGTATGGCTCGAGTGGATTTTTTTATCGAGAAAAAAACAGAGAGAATTATCCTTAATGAAATAAATACTATCCCCGGCTTCACTGAAATCAGTATGTATCCTAAATTATGGGAGGTAAGCGGCCTTTCTTTTAGCAGACTGCTTGACCGTCTTATTGAATTGGGTTTTGATTATCACCAGAAGAAAAAAAATTTGAGGAAAACATTTCAACTATGAGAATTCTCGGACTTGATTTTGGTGATAAAAGTATCGGCCTGGCTGTAAGCGATAAACTTCAGCTTACAGCTCAAGGTTTAGGCCGTTATCAGCCAAAAAACAAAAAGGAAGATAGGAGGTTTTTTAAAGACTTAGTGGCTAAATATGATATTCAGGAAATAATCATCGGTTTGCCTCTGAGGATGAACGGCAGCCAAGGATCGAGAGTAGAGAAAACCAAGGACTTTGCCCGTTGGTTAGAAAACATTTTAAATCTCCCCATAATTTTCTGGGACGAGCGTTTGACTACTAAACAAGCATACAAAATACTCGGCCAGCAAAAAATGAAACATAAGAAAAAAAAATCATTAAAAGACCAGATCTCGGCCACTATCATCCTAGCTAACTACCTCGAATTTAAACGTTCAAAAATCGATGCCCCTTAAAATTATCAAAATCATTCTGGCTCTGCTGACAGCTGTTATTGTTCTTTTTGCCTTCTGGTTCTCTCTTGAGTTTTACCTTCCAGCCAAGAATGGTCCCCAAGAAATATTACTGGAAATAAAAAGAGGAGAAAAAGTTTCTGACATTGCTCAATCTCTAAAAGAAAATCAGATAATAAGAAAAAAATGGCCTTTTATTCTTGGCTATAAAATATTTTATGCCAGCCAAACCCTTAAAGCAGGTGAATACAAATTCCACCTTCCTCTCTCCCCCAAGCAAGTCTTAAAAATAATCATTCAAGGGAAAATCTATCTTCATCCTGTAACAATTCCTGAAGGTTTAACCCTCAAAGAGATAGGCCGTTATCTTGCATCTCATCATTTAGTAACTGAAAAAGATTTTATGGAAGCTGCTTCAAATCCGCAACCCATTGCAGCCTGGGATAAAGAGGCCTTTAATCTGGAAGGATATCTATTTCCTGACACATATCGCCTCCCCAAAGGTATAACAACCAGTCAAATCGTCAAAGCTATGGTCTCTCAATTTAAAAAAACTTTCAACCCTCAAATGAGAACAAGAACCCATCAGTTGGGAATGACAATCAGGCAGGTTGTCACTTTAGCTTCTTTAATAGAAAAAGAGACTTCTATTCGAGAAGAGAAAAAGCTAATTTCAGCTGTTTTCCACAATCGCCTCAGCCGAGGCATGAAGCTTGATTGTGACCCGACCATTATTTATGCCCTTAAACAAGCAGGCCGCCTCACTGGCCGTCTGAGATGGAAAGATCTCAAATTAAACTCGCCTTACAACACCTATCTTTTCCCAGGGCTACCGCCCAGCCCGATCTGCAATCCCGGCTTAGACTCGCTTCAAGCTGCCCTCTACCCCGTCTCACAGAGTTTTCTCTATTTTGTCTCTAAAAATGATGGCAGCCATTATTTCAGCCGGACCCTGAAGGAACACCTGAAAGCAGTTAGAAAATATCAGAAATAATGACACGGCTCGGGCTTTCACATATTCAATTGTTATCTCAAATTATTTTGATTATTTTTTGATTATTCCTATTTATTATCTATTAAACGGCCCGCTGAGGACAGCGGGCCCTACAGAAGGGGGAATGATTGGCGAAGAGATATATTCGGCTTAAAAATTTGTCTAGAAAAAAATATATGGTTCTGGTATATTAATTGTTTATTTAAAATATAGCCTAATCAAAAATATAATTTTTAGCTATAATAAATTAAAGTTGGACCTGATAATGGTTCTTTATGAGGAGGAAAAATGAAATTTAAACACTTATTGGCTTTGGCAGTTATCCTTATCTTTTCTTTTTGCTTGTTTGCACCCTCTTTGCCTGCTTTCCAAAAAAAAGATCAAGAAAAGAAAGCTCCCGAATCTAATATCATTATTATTCCCGATAAAGTCAAAACTGTTTTAAATGAAGGACTCAAAACAAGAGAGGTCAGACTTGATATTCCCTTTTCTATCGTATGGCATCTCTATCTTCCGGCTAGAGAAAACATGCACAGCATTTTCTTTTTTAAAGTCAAAAATGCTGACCTTGGCTTCATGCCCATGAGCACAGCTCCTCAGGCTACTAAAGAAGAAAAAGGACAAGAAAAAACGAAAGCTCAAGAAGTAGAAGCGGCTCCCGCCACCCTTCAAGCCAGCGGCCATGTCTTTCTTCAATTTAACCGTCTGGAAGATAACACACCCAAAGAATTGGTGAAAGAAGTTTATATCCCTCTTAATCTTCAGGTGGATAGTTCTTCCTATGACCCCAATAAAGAAGAACTTTACTCGACTGCTTATCCTCTTCCTCCTGGAAATTACATCCTGTCCATGGCCATTACTTCTCTGGATTTAGAAAAAATCGGCACTCAATACTTCGAATTCAATCTACCCAATGGCCTCTCTTATACCGAAGAACTGGGAACAACACCCGTCTTCTTCGTCAAAAGCATAAAAAGAATGCCTGAAGCTGAAACAAAAGCTGAGGTTCATAAAGATTTCTTTACCTATTCTGTCCTTCAAATAGAACCCAATATTGAGAAAGCTTTCCATGTTGGCGATAATTTAGATATTTTCTTTTTTATTCTTGGCTCAGTACCTGATCAAGAGGGAAAATACAGCCTTGACGTTAATTATGAAGTTGATAAAGGGGAAGAAAAAGTCATTCGCTATGCCACGGCCCACTATGATGCCCCTCTGGTAAGTCAGCCTCTACCCATGAAAAAGACAGTTCTCATTAAAAAAGGAGAGGAGGAACGTAAAGAACAACGAGACATTGAACCTGGCCAGTATACGCTTAACATAATTATTAATGATAAGATATCCAATCGTTCAGTTACAAAATCTGTGAATTTTGAAGTAAAGTAAAGAAAGGGTTAAATACCTTTCTTCCTATTGAGAAAGGGTTTCTACCTGGGAAGGTCAATTAGGATTATTCTCTATCTTCTTTATTATGTCTTTTATCTCAGTCTGCTCCGGATTTAAACGTAGAGAAGCTTTCAATACATCAAGAGCCTTGCTTTTTTGACCGCTCTTAAAATAACAAAAGCCTAGGGAATTAAGGAGGCGGGTATCGCTGTTGTAGATTTTATTTCCTTCTAATAAATTGGCTATGGCTTTTCCATACTTCCCTTTTTTCATCAGAGCCACGCCTCTGATTAAATAATAATCAAATTTCAATTTCTCATTATTCTTTATGTTTTCTATTAAGGAAAGAGCTCTATCAACTTTATTAATCTTCAGTAAAAATTTAGCATATTCAACCAGACCTTCCAGATATTTAGGATTAAGTTCAAAAGCCCTTATGTAATTTTTTTCAGCCTCAGCATACTTCTTCGCTTTATCATACTGATAGGCAAGCGAATAATAATACAGGAAATTATTGGTGAGAGGAAAGGTCTTGGTCAAGATAACAGGGTGAGGAATTGGACTTTGAGGAGAAACGATGAAATTAGTGCCTTTTTCATCAAGGATTTGGCCGGCCCCATCAACAAGAGTCAATTTCAT
>CAZEQD010000019.1:0-35746 GCA_964514305.1 uncultured Eubacteriales bacterium | reverse complement strand
AAGCAAGTTTAAATAAATTTGATTCTTGAAATAAATTGCCCATTATCTGGATTCCGATTGGCAGTTTTTTTCTCGTAAGGCCTACAGGCAGGGACAGAGCTGGAATTCCAGCCAGGTTAGCGGTCACCGTAAAAATGTCAGATAAATACATGGCAATCGGATCGCTCTTTGCCCCAATTAAAAAAGCAGGCTCTGGAGTAGTCGGAGTCAGGACAAAATCCACCTCCTGAAATGCCCGCTCAAAATCTTGACAGATAAGGCTTCTGGTTTTGGCTGCTTTGAGGTAATAAGCATCATAATAGCCTGAACTTAGAGCAAATGTTCCTAAAATAATCCTCCTTTTTACCTCCTGTCCAAATCCTTCTGTCCGAGTATTGAGATACATTTCCTTCAAAGATGAAGACTGCGGATGGCGCCATCCATAACGGGCTCCATCATATCGAGCTAGGTTAGAACTGGCTTCTGAAGGAGCAATAATGTAATAACAGGCTAAAGCATACTCCCAGGAAGGAAAATCAATTTCATGAAGCTCTGCCCCTATCTTTTCTAAAATCTTCAGAGTTTTTTTATAGGCATCCTTAATTTCTGGATCTATTCCTTTAAGGAGGGACTCTTTTAGATAAGCTACCCTTATAGAGGCCAAGCCCTGTTTCATTTCCTGCCGATAATCAGGCACAGGTAGAGGAGAAGAAGTTGAATCCTTAGAATCGAAGCCGGCTATAATCTGAGTCAGCAATGCACAATCTTCAACTGTCTGAGTTAAAGGGCCAATTTGATCTAAAGAAGAGGCAAAGGCTACCAAGCCATAACGAGAGACACGCCCGTAAGTTGGTTTAAGGCCAACCAAGCCACAAAAAGCGGCCGGCTGCCTAATGGAGCCGCCTGTATCAGAGCCTAAGGCAGCAACCGCCTCTCCAGCAGCCACGGCTGCAGCTGAGCCTCCGCTTGAACCTCCAGGGACTCTCTTTATATCCCAAGGATTTTTAGTAAGAAAAAAGGCAGAATTTTCAGTAGAGGAGCCCATGGCAAATTCATCTAAATTGGTTTTACCCATAATAATCGCATCTTCAGCCAGCAATTTTTCAACTGCAGTCGCATTATAAGGAGGAATGAAATTGCCAAGAATACGAGAGGCACAGGTAGTTTTAATGCCTTCAGTCAGGATATTATCTTTAATAGCCAGGGGAATCCCGGCCAATTTCCCTTTTTCTTTTTGTGCATCAATTTTTCTGGCTCTGGCTAGGGCCTTCTCTTCCAGTATAGTAATAAAAGCGCATATTTTTTCCTCCTCCCGATGGAGTTGGGCTAAATAAGCAGAGACTACCTCTTCAGCTTTAATCTCTTTTTTTTGAATAAGATCTTCAAGTTCGGTTAAGGTTAAAGAAGTTAGCTTCATTTTCCCTCAATTACTCTGGGAACTTTTACATATTCTCGACTCTTTTCCGGTGAATTTGCCAGAGCTTTGTCTACGCCTAAGGAAGATTGAACTTCATCTTTTCGTAAGGGGAGGGAAGAAGCCAAGGGTGAGTAGATTTCTTCTCTTGAAATATCAAATTTAAGCTCTTCAAGTTTATTCACCCATTCAATGATTTTAATCATCTGAGGAACTAAATATTTTTTCTCCTCTGGGCTTAATTTAATACGGGCCAAATTACAAATATGATCAATATTAATGGATGATTTCATGGCCTGAATTATATGAGATAAGAGCCAAAAAATCAATTTAGAAAAATTCTATTTTATAGGCCCCTATAACAAAAATTGGGGTAAATTCATTGAATGCATAATTGAATATAGGTTTTTTAATTCAAACCCTATTTTAAGGGAAAGAGCCTTTTTTTCTACCATGTGTCCAATTTCACACAAAAAATTTTACACTGCTATGAAGAGGCTTCCCATTGACAATTAACATTTGAATATCGTATTAATACATCATATTTTTAAATAAATTAGTTATAAAATGTGCTACTTTTTCTAAAAAGGTGTTATTAAATAAGTAATAATAAACGAAAACATTGATTTTAGGTTTAGGTAACGAACTTTACGGAGACGAGGGGGTTGGGATTCATGTCATTAGAAAATCAAAGAAGGAATGGGCCTCTGAAAATGAGGAAATTGCCTTTGAGGAAAGTTCTCTCTCTGGTATCTCCCTCCTGGAGGTTATTGTCGGTTACGATCGATTGGTTATAGTTGATACCATGAAGAAGTCAAAACCAACTTCAGGCCGAATCCATCTCTTTGATGAACATCAGCTAAGGCACATTCCAGGCCTTTCACCTCATTATGTTTCCATACCACAGACGATAGCTATCGGCCGAAAATTAGGGCTAAAATTCCCCTCCCAAATTAAAATTGTAGCTGTGGGAGCCAAAAATATTTATAATCTGGGGGAAGGTTTAAGCCCAGCGATGAAAAAAGCTCTACCTCACATTGTCAGCCAGGCGAAAGAGATATTAAAGCCAAGGATAAAAGGTTAAGATGAAGAAAAAGGAAGTTCTTGTCCTAGAAGATTTGCTGGGTTCAAATAAGAAAATTGCTTCTGAAATAAGAGAAAAACTGAAGGCCCAAGGAATTTTAACCATCAACTTCCTCAGTTCACCTGGAGCCGGCAAAACTACTCTTTTAGAAAAGATGGCCGAAATTCTTAAACCCGATTATAAGATGGGCGTTATTGAAGGCGATATAGAGACAGAAAGAGATGCTGAGCGCATAAGAGCTAAGGGCATTCCTGCCTGGCAAATATTAACTGGAGGGGCTTGCCATTTAGAGGCCAAGATGATAGGAAAAATTTTCCCCCAAATTCCTGGGGATTTAGATTTTCTCTTTATTGAAAATGTCGGTAACCTGGTTTGTCCTGCCAGCTATGACCTTGGAGAAAACATAAGATGCGTCCTTCTATCTATTCCTGAGGGAGATGACAAGCCTAAAAAATACCCCAAAGCTTTTACTACGGCTCAGAATTTGATTATTACTAAGGCTGACCTTACTCCTATTCTCCCTTTTAATTTAGATTATGTTCAAAAGGAAGCCTTAGACCTCAATCCTCAGCTTAAGATCTTTATCACTTCTGCCCTCAACGGACAGGGTTTAAAAGAGCTGACAGAATTTTTTATTTCTTCCCTTCATCAATTACGTAAACATCATGCATGAAATCTCTTTGGTGGCCAATCTGTTTGAGATTCTTGAGCAAAAGGCCAAAGAAAAAAAAGCCAAAAAAATTACCATGGTCAAACTCCAGGTAGGCACTCTCTCTGGGGTAGTACCTGAATTTTTAATTTCAGCTTTTGAAATCTACAAAAAAGAGACGATTGCTTCTGAAGCTTGTCTAAAGATAAAAAAAATTCCTTTTAAAATAAAGTGTTTAAAATGTCAGCAAGAAATGATTAAAGATGATTTTGTTTTAATCTGCGAAAATTGTGGTTCACGCCAGTTAAAAGTGCTGGCTGGAACAGAACTTATTCTGGAAAAAATAGAGATGGAAGTTTAAAGGAACTAAGACTTTTAAAGGAGCAAAATGATGAAAAAGAGTCAAGCATGTATTTTATGGCTGGTGGTAACCCTTTTATCCTTTGGAGGTAGTCTAGCAGCTCAAAATAAGGCCAATCTTAAAAAAATATCTTATGAGCAAGCCTTCCAGCAAGGTAAACCTCTCCTTTTGAAACCGATGGCCACCATCAAGGGCTGGCTTGATGATGAGCATTATTTAGTTGAGCCTGTTGGTGATAAAAAAAGGCCACCAAAATTATATAAAGTTGAGGCCAAAACTGGAAAAAAAACAATCTTTCTTGATTTTGCTGCCCTTCAGGAAAAATTTCCTAAAGGACTTCAAGCCTCGCGATATGCAGCTGTAACCAAAGATTTCCACAGCTTTCTTTATCTATTCAAAAATGACCTTTATTTCTTCTCTGTTAAGCACGGAAAACTTAAGCGCCTGACAGCCACTCCTTCCCCAGAGAAAAATCCTCGCTTCTCTCCGGACGGAAAATTGGTGGCTTTTACCCGAGACCACAATCTCTATGCCCTAAATATCGACAAGAGATTAGAATACCAGCTGACTTCGGATGGATCAGAAACTATTTATAATGGCTGGGCTTCCTGGGTTTACTACGAAGAAATTCTGGGTCGGAGGTCCCATTATGCTGCTTTCTGGTGGTCCCCTGATAGCAAGAAAATCGCCTTTTTGCGCTTTGACGACAGCCCTGTGCCCACTTTTCCCCTTGTCCATTCGGGAGGAGTCCATCCCCAGCTAGAGCTAGAACGCTATCCTAAAGCTGGCGATCCTAACCCTAAAGTCAAATTGGGTTTAGCTCTGGTAGAAGAGGGCAAAGTAATCTGGATCGATATCGGTAATAAAATTGATTCCTATCTTGCCTGGCCTTTTTGGCTGCCTGATAGCTCTCAGCTTGCCTTTCAGTGGATGAACAGGGACCAAGACAAGATTAAAATTTACGCCTTTGATTTGGCTACAAAGAAATCAAGGGAAATTTATGATGAATCTCAGTCAACCTGGGTAGATTTCTTCAAAGATCTTTATTTTTTTAAGGACAGAAGCGGTTTCCTACTGAGGAGTGACACGGACGGTTGGAGTCATCTCTATTATTACGATTTAAATGGAAATTTAAAACAGAGATTAACATCTGGCCCCTGGTCAGTAATAAACATAGCCCTGGTAGATGAAAAAAGCAATGTAGTCTTTTTTCAAGCGAGAAAAAATGAGACCACTGAAAGCCATCTCTGGCAGGTTAAGCTGGACGGAAGCTATCTTAAACGTATAACTACAGAACCAGGCCTTCATCGAGTCCTGATTTCCCCCAAAGGGAGCTACTTCATAGACTACTTTACCAATATCCATACTCCTCTCAGAGAAGATCTTTATCGAAGGGATGGAACTTTTGTCAGGAATATTGACCACAGCCGTACTCACTGGCTGGAAAAATATGCTATACCCCAAAAAGAACTTCTGTTCATTCCTTGTCAAGAGGGAATCAAACTACCTGCTTATTGGATTCTTCCTCCCGATTTTGACCAAAATAAAAAATATCCAATCCTCTTTACCATTTATGGTGGGCCCGGCTCCATGACGGTTACCAATTCTTACCCTTCCCTCTCTTCGCTCTACTTAGCTCAGGAAGGAATAATTATCTTTAGTATCGATCACCGCGGTTCAGGGCATTTTGGCAAACAAGGTCAAGCCCTCATGCACCGCTGCTTAGGGCGCTGGGAAATGCATGACTTAATTGAAGCGATCAAATGGCTGAAGGCTAAATCATTTATAGATAAAACTAAAATCGGTATTACTGGAGGCAGCTATGGCGGTTATACAACCTGCCTTGCCTTGACTTATGGAGCTGACTATTTCAGCCACGGCTATGCCCGTTCCTCGGTCACTGATTGGAAGCTGTACGATACAGTTTACACTGAACGCTATATGGACAAACCTTGCGAAAACAAAGAAGGTTATGAAATGGCTTCTGTCCTTACCCATGCTCCTAAGTTAAAAGGAGTGCTTTTCCTGAGCCACGGGGATATAGATGATAACGTCCATCCCCAGAATACCATTCAGCTTATGGATAAGCTGATAGACCTTCAAAAACCATTCGAATTCAAGCTCTATCCAAACCAGAGGCACGGCTTTCGAGGCAAGAAAAGGACTTACAGCAATCGAGATTATGTTAATTTCTGGTTTAAACATTTCCTCAACCGCTGTGAGGTTGGCGGTCTGCTCAGGACAGCAGAGCCTACAGATTAGAGTTGGCGGCCTGGGCGCGAATAGGTTAAACGGTCCGTTGGGGACAATGGACCCTACAGTCAGCAGAACCTACATCCCGCTAGGCCCTTCCATCTTTCAGCTTTAAAATCTTTCACTCTTCACTTTTTACTCTTCACTCTTCACTTCTTCCCGGTGGGGTCAGACCTTCATAAGTTTCATAAATTATGCTTCTCTATTGATATGTTTCGTCGGTTTGTAAGGGACAAAAGTTATTACAATTATTGTAAAAATTAAAGTTATGAAACTTATGAAGGTCTGACCCCGTCTGCTGGCTATTATATATATATTACCCTACTTTTCGTAACAGAACCCTAATGGCCTTGTCTTTCTTCTCTTAATTATGATACATTAGCCTCAACTTCAAAATGAGGCACTGAAAATGAGTTTATTAGAAATTACCCTCAAGCTCTTAATGGCCGTAGGCTTAGGAGGACTTGTTGGCCTGGAAAGAGAATCCAGTCAGAAACCAGCTGGTTTCAGGACAAACATCCTTATCTGTACGGGCTCAACCATGATGATGATTCTGGCTAGCCTTCTCCTCCATGATCAGCAAACAAAAGGAGGAGATATAACCCGTATTGCCGCCGGAGTTATAACTGGCATCGGCTTTATTGGAGCTGGAACCATCATTCAATCCCGAGGAATAGTAGTGGGTCTAACTACTGCAGCTACCCTCTGGGCAGTAGGTGGCTTAGGAGTAGTTGTTGGAGCCGGCTATTATGTTCCTGCCGTCATCTTCACTGTAATTATTATTTTAACTCTTATTCTTTTCCGGCGCCTTGAAGGCCAATACTTGAAAAAAACTATTTATCACTATCACCTTAAAACGAAATATTCAAAGGATGTTCTTATCAATATAAAAAAATTAGCCCTCCATGAAGGAATAAGATTCCGAGAACTTACTCTTAAAAAAGAGGATGATCTGTCAGTAGTTGATTTCTCCTTCCCCGCCACCGAAGAAAAGGAACAAAAGTTTAATCAAGGCCTTTTAGACATTGAAGAAATTCTGGAAATAAAGATTGAATGAAGCCCAACTTCTAATTGCCACTACTAATCCTGGCAAAGCAAGAGAAATTAAAAACTTTCTCGCCTCTCTGCCCCTGAAAATCATCACTCTTGACCAACTCAGGCTTAAACAGTCTTACCCTGAAACCGAAACTTCTTTCCTAAAAAATGCCCAGGGTAAAAGTCTTTTTTATAGCCGTTTCTGGCCCTACCTGACCCTGGCTGAAGATTCTGGCCTGGAAATAGAGTATCTTGGAGGCCGGCCCGGTGTCCTTTCGGCCCGTTTTTCTGGCCCAGCGGCTACTGACGCCACCAACATTGAAAAAGTACTAAAGTTAATGGAAGGCGTCCCCTGGTCTCAGAGGAAAGCCAGATTTGTTTCCTGTCTTGTCTTAAGTCAGAAACAGAAAATATTAAAGGAAATCATTGAAAAAGTAGAAGGCTATATCACTTCGGAAAAAAAGGGGGAGGGCGGCTTCGGCTATGATCCCATTTTTTACTACCCTCCCTTTAAAAAAACTTTTGCTCAGCTTTCAACGGAAGAAAAAAACAAAATAAGTCATCGGGGTCTATCTTTAACCCGGCTAAAGGAATATCTGCTTTTCTACCTAACATCATCTAAAAGCTAAAAAGAGAAATATCCTCATTTTATTTTTTATTTAGATCTAGCTGTATCACCTACTGTAATCAAATCTTTTATTTGTTCAAAAGTTTTTTCCCCGATTCCTTTGACCTTCATGATTTCTTCTATCTTCTTGAAGGGCCCGTTTTTCTTTCTGAAGTCGATAATTCTCTGGGCGACAGAGCTGCCGATTCTGGGTAGCTTTTGTAGTTCAGTCAAGGAAGCAGTGTTAATATTAATTTTTTGGCTGGCAGTTTGAGAAGCGGCCTGGATTTGAAGAACAACAAAGAATGAAAACAAAAGACTTAAGGCCAAACTGAAGATAATTCCTTTCTTCCTAAAAATTTTCATGGTAACCTCCTTTCACCTTTTTTTATGCAAAATTGAGGCCAGCTTTGATTTTTTCTATCTCATTTATTATCTTCAAATTAGAAAACACCTTTGGCCCTAGGAGTAAATTCCAGTTGACAAAAACCTGCCTGGGCTGACAACTAAGGTTTCCATTCTTGGCGGATTTTATTAGCGGTAGATATTACGGTCTACTGGAGACAGCATACCCTACAGACATTAGACTAATCGCTTGTAGCTTGTGGGCAACAGCGAGCCTTACAAACCCTTCCGGTTTTTTACCTTATCACTTTCAACTTTCTACTTTTTACTCTTTACCTTTCACTCTCTTCAGGAGCGAGGGTGGCTCTTGCGGTAAACTTGGAGCAGTTGTTTTAAATCAATATGAGTATATTTTTGAGTCGTTGCCAGACTTTCATGACCTAAAAGTTCCTGGATGACTCTTAAATCAGCCCCACGGCTGAGGAGATGAGAGGCGAACGAATGGCGGAGCGAATGGGGGCTTATTTTACGGCGGAGGGCTGCCCGCTTGAGATATTTATCGACAATTCTTTCTACAGAGCGACTAGATAGCCGCTGGCCGCGAAAATTCAAGAATAAGGCCTCTTCTTCAATTCTTCCCTGGTTAATCATTCTTCTCCAGCGAAGGTAGTCCTTGAGGCTTGAAGCTGCTTTGCGTCCAAAGGGCAGAAGCCTTTCTTTTTTTCCTTTCCCTCTAACCCGTATTAACCTCTGGCTGAAATTGACATCTTCGATATTCATCCCCACCAGCTCGCCCACTCTAATCCCAGTGGCATAGAGCAGCTCAAGGAGAGCTTTATCCCTGTAATCCAAAGCGTTCTTTGGCTTCTGGGGAAGATCTAAAAAATGGGCCATCTCTTCCTCTGACAAGAAAGAAGGCACATTTTTCCCTTGCTTAGGGGTAGCTACTACACGAGCAGGATTATCTTCCAGCCACCCCTTTTGCAGGCAGTACTGAAGAAAAGAACGGATAGAGGCTAATTTCCTGGCCACAGTTGATTTTTTATTTCCCCGCTGGAAGAGGCTGGACAAAAAACCCCGAAGACTAATATTATCCAATTCTCTGAAACTTATTCCTCTCTGCTTCAGGTAATGCTGAAGTTGCTTTAAATCCCTTCGGTAACTGGTAATGGTATAAGGAGAGGCGTTCCTTTCATAACGAAGGAAATCTAAGAATTTACGAAGTTTTTTTTCCATTACTCATCCCAATTATCGGACTTCTGCTCCCAGATTTTCTCCCTTTCCACGCTCTCTTTATAATCACAATCATCACTGCTGCAATAAATAATCGGATTTCCTTTTACCGGATTTTTACGAAGGAGGAAAGGCCGACCACATTTAGGGCAGCGTTGGGCTAGAGGCTCGTCCCAAGTAGCAAATTTACACTGAGGATAATTGCTGCAGCCGTAAAAAATTTTGCCTTTTTTCGTTTGGCGGCGGACAATCGTCCCCCCGCAATTAAGAGGGCAAGGAATGCCTGTATCCTTTCTTTCCTTTTTGATATAAGTACATTGGGGATAATTCGAGCAGGCAATAAAAGTTCCATATTTACCAGAGCGGAGAACAAGAGCTGCCCCACAGCGAGGGCATTTTTCCTCTAAAAGTCTAACCTCTTTTTTATGAAGGCTCTGTCTGTAATTACAATCCGGGTAACCGCTGCAGGCTTTAAAGCGGCCAAAGCGGCCTTCCCTGATAACAAGGGGTCGGCCGCATTTAGGACAGACCTCGTCCACAGGGATACCTTTTCCCCTTACTCCCTGAGTTTTCACAGCTCGACTTAAATCTTTTTCCAGCAATGAATAATAGGTTCTTAAATAGTCAAGCCAGGGACGCACTCCCTGGCTGATTCGATCAAGTTCTTCCTCTAGTTTAGCTGTGAATTCAAATTCCATAAGTTGAGAAAAATTTTTAATTAAATAATCAGTGACAAACAGCCCTAAGTCAGTCGGAATAAATTTCCCCTTTTCTTTGACTACATAGACGCGGTCTTGAAGGGTGGCAATAATAGGAGCATAAGTACTGGGACGGCCGATACCTCTTGATTCTAACTCTTTAACTAAGCTCCCCTCTGTAAATCGAGGAGGAGGCTGGGTAAAATTCTGTTTGGAATCCAAATCGAGAAGTTCAAGCTTCTCTCCCTCCCCAGCCTTAGGTAAAATCTTTTCCTCTTTCTTCAGGCGTGGGAAAAGAGCTAAAAATCCATCAAACCTTATAACTTCTCCTTTGGCCGTGAATTGATAATTAGAAGCCTCGATCTCAAATTCTGTTTCTTCAATTAAAGCCGAACTCATTTGAGAAGCCACAAATCTGTTCCAGATTAGCCGATAAAGGCTGAGTTCATCTTTACTAAGATAATCCTTCACAGCTTCAGGTGAAAGCGAAACCATGGTCGGGCGGATAGCTTCATGGGCATCCTGGGCTTTCTTCTTGTTTTTATAGATTCTAGCTCTGGGCGGCAAATACTCTTTAGAAAAATTAGTTTTAATATATTTTCTGACCTGACCAAGAGCCTCATTAGAGACCCGAACAGAGTCCGTCCTCATATAGGTAATAAGGCCGGTCAACCCTTTATCCCCGATTTCCAGCCCTTCGTAAAGTCGTTGGGCAATAGACATTGTCTTTTTTACTGAAAAGCGAAGAAAACGATAGCTATCCTGCTGCAGACTACTGGTAATATAAGGCGGAAGAGGAGATTTCTTTTTCTCTTTAAGCTTGATTTTTTTAAGGATAAAAGGAGCCTGCTTCAAGGAAGCCACAATTTGTTGAGCTTCACCTTCTGTCTTTATCTTTGCTTTCTTACCCTTTATTCGGACTAATGAAGCTTTAAAAGGAGGGGGATTGGCAGCTTGAAGATGAGCGGTAACAGTCCAGTATTCTTCAGGAATAAAGTCTTTTATTTCTTTCTCCCTCTCACAAATTAGACGGAGGGCAATAGATTGAACTCGCCCTGCACTCAATCCTCTGCCGATTTTCTTCCAGAGCAAGGGACTGATCAGGTAACCGACTAATCTATCCAGAATTCTCCTTGTTTGCTGAGCTTTTATTTTATCCTGATCAAGCTGTCCATATTTTTTAAAAGCCTCCTGAACAGCCTTTTTAGTAATTTCATGAAAAATGACCCTGTAAATATTTTTGTTGTCCTTCCCTAAGACTTGACTCAGATGCCAGCAGATGGCTTCTCCCTCACGATCAGGATCCGCAGCCAAGAATATAGCCTCAGACTGCTTGGCTAGTTTTTGAAATTCAGTTACTATCTTTTGTCTACCTGGAATAATTTCATATTCAGCTTTAAAATCATGATCTATATCCACCCCCAGCCTTTTTCTGGGAAGATCCCGAATATGGCCCATAGAGGCTCTGACCAGAAAACGAGGACCGAGATAGCGGTTTACTGTCCTGGCTTTGGCTGGCGATTCAACTATAACTAAATTTTTGGCCATCACCATCTCCTTTGGAAATATTTCCCTGGACTTTGAAAGACAGCCTCTTTTAGCTCCAGGCTGAGCATAATCGCTAACACTTCAGCTACTGAATAATTAGTCTGCTCTAATATTTCATCTATGTGAGTAAGAGAATCCGGCTTCAAAAGCCCAAAAATCTTATTCTCTTCAGGACTCAAAGAGATATCTTTTCTTTCTTTCTTCTTCATGTTAGATAAAATCTGCTCTTTTAGAGGAGAAGGAAGTTCTTCAACCACATCCTGCCATGTTTCAACTGGCTTAGCTCCTGACTTAAGGAGCCAGTTAGTTCCTCTGCTTAATTCTGAGGTCACATTTCCGGGCACAGCCATTACTTCTCTATTATACTCGAGGGCAAGCCGGGCGGAAATCAAAGAACCACTCCTCCTGGTTGCCTCGACTACGACCAACGCTAAAGAAAGACCGCTGATAATCCTATTTCTTATAGGGAAATGACGGCCAAGGGGAGGACTATCAAGAGGAAATTCAGAGATAACAGCTCCTTGTTCGGTTATTTTTTTAAAAAGCCTCCGGTTTTCTTTGGGATAAATATTTTCCAAACCAGATCCCAAAACAGCCACTGTTTTTCCAGCCCGCAAGGCACCTCTATGGGCGGCTGAGTCTATCCCCCGGGCCAAACCACTGACCACTACCAGTCCTCTTTGGGCTAAATCTTCAGCAAGTTTCTCAGCCACAACTCTACCATAAGGAGAATGGCATCGACTGCCCACAATAGCTACTGAGGGCTCATTAAGCACTTCAACCTGACCAGCACAATAAAGGACGCGAGGTGGGTCAAATATTTCTCTTAAATAGAGAGGATATTTTTCATCTTCCCAGGTTAAAATGAAATATTGCTTCTTCTCGGCTCTTTTAAGTTCTTTGGCTGCCTCCTTTAAAATATAAGGGGATAAAAGTCTGGTGGTGACTTTTTTATTTATTCCTAAAGCAACCAGCTTGTGGATTGGAGTTTTAAAAACATCCTCAATCCTTGAAAATTTGTCAACAGCTTTTTTAGCTTCGCTTAAATACTGGCCTACTCCAAGATTTAAAGCTATCCAGTATTTTTTACTATCATCCACTTTTAATCAACACAACATGTAGGCGGAATAACAAAAACAGGCAAATTAGAATAAGAAATTACTTTTTCAGTAGTGCTTCCCAAGAAAAACCGCTCTAATTTACTCTGAGTACAGGAAGAGATAACAATTAAATCATAATGATGAGTTTCAGCATAATCGACGATGCCAAGAGGGGCATTAACAGCTCTGTAGACATCCTCTTTAACCTTAAAGTCCTCTTTTTCCCTCTTTTTCCTCTGCTGTAGTCTTTTTAAGACCGCTGCTAAAAGCTCATCTAACTCCCTGGGCGAAAATTCATAATCATGGAGCTCAAGCACATGGAGAAGGCAAATTTCAGAAGCATCCAACTTCTTAGCCAGCTGCCAAGCATAGTCTCTCTCAATTTCTTCCTTTTCAGAAAAATCCGTGGGCACAATAATCCTATTAAAACGAGGCTTTCCTCTTTTTTTCTTGGTTATTAAAATGGGAACAGGAGAGTTTCTTAAGACCTGATTAGCCACACTCCCTATAAATAGTTTTTCAATGGCTGATAAACCTCGCCTTCCGAGGACAATGAGGTCAGCCTTTTCTCGCTCGGCCACTTCTATGATTTTTTTAGAAGCAGTCCCTTCCTGAATTATAATGTCCAAGGAAATCCCCTTAGATTTGCTCAAGGTTTCCAGCTTTTTTCTGGCCCCATTTTTGACAGTAGCTACCCTACGTCCAATTTCTCCTTTAAGGGCAGAGGCAAAATCATAGAAAGCTGGAGAAAAATCGGGAACAACATGGAGGGCTATAAGCTTTGCTTTGAAAGCTTTGGCCATAGCCTCGGCATATAACAAAGCCTCTTGGGCTTCATCAGAAAAATCTGTAGCCCAAAGAATCTTTTTTAAAAAACCAGCCATTCTTCTCTCCTTGTGACTATAATATCTTAAAATATAGCATCAATATTTGCAGATAAAAAGCTTTTTCTTTAGGAAACAAGTATTTTTAAAACTGCCCTTATTTAATAATAATCAATTTCCGCCTCAGCTTCTTATTTACCAAAGAGTATTGAGCCAGTGGTGAAAAACACACCGGCTACAGCCCCGGTCACCAGGCAGGCAAGGGTAGCTGCTAACAGAGCCCTAAAACCCAGGCGAGAAAGATCTTTCAATCGTTTAGGAGCCAGAGCGCCAATGCCACCGACAAAAATAGCCAGAGAAGCAATATGGGCGAAACCACAAAGAGCATAAGAGGCAATGATGGCTGAACGGGGATATAAGAGCTTGCCCTCAGCAATAAGTTGAGAAAGATGCTGGTAAGAGACAACCTCAGTAGCGACAGTCCTCTCTCCGATTATCTTGGCTATTGACCAAGCATCGGCTGGGGGGATACCAAGGATTAGGGTAAAAGGATAAAATATATAACCTAAAATAGACTGTAGAGACCAATTAAAATTAATCCCCAACCAAGTATTTACATATCCTCCCAGCCAGCCGAGAACAAGATCAGCCAGGGCTATAAAGCCTAAGAAAGCAAGAAGGAGGGTAACAATCCCTCCCAGCAAGCGAAGGCCAGAGTTGGCTCCATTGATAATGGCCAAGATGAGATTATCCTCCCGTTCATAATGAGGTTTGACTCTAACTCCGAGTGTTTTAGGAATTTCTGTTTCAGGGACAAGAAGCTTGGCCATAACTACGGCTGCCGGGGCCGACAGAAAGGAAGCCGAGACAAGATGCCCGGCAATGGTCGGCAGTTCTCCCTGAAGAAAATAGACATAAAGGGCTAAAACAGTGGAGGCAATAGTTCCCATCCCAGCCGAAAGAATGGTAACCAGCTCAGATTTAGTCATCTCTGCTAAGTGGGGCTTAACAATCAAGGCTGATTCCACTCCCACAAAAATATTACTTGAAGCACAGAGTGATTCTGCCCCTGAGATTCTCATTAATTTAGTAAAGATATAGGCAAAACCTCTGATAAACAAGGGCATCACTTTTAAATAGTAAAGAGCTCCGACTAAGGCAGCAAAAAAGATTATGGTGGGTAAAGCCTGAAAAGCAAGAATATAGCCAAGGGAAGTTTCGCCAGCTTCGTTGGTCGTCCCTGGTGGGAGGGCAAGGCGGCCAAAAAGAAATTTAGTGCCGGCACTGGCGCTATTAAGGACCACAACCACTCCTTTATTGACTAGAAGAAAAAATTTGGTGCCGGCTGGAACGACAAAAATAAAAAGAGCAAAAAGAAGTTGAAGCCCGATTCCCCAGCCGACTACCCGCCAATTAACAACTTTTCTTTTTGATGAACACAACCAGGCAAAACCAGCCAGGAGAAATATTCCCAAGAAGCTTATAAAATTGTAAATTCCCATTTTTTCCTTATTTCACAGACGAGCTTTCCCTTTTCTTGAAGATAAAGCCTCCAGCCTCCTTGTTTCCAGCCTTATAAGTTTTTGACTTGTTTTTTGACCTTTTAAGATTTTCAACCTAGAGGGAGGAAGCTTGAAATATGAGGCTAGTAATTTAATTACCTCTTGATTAGCTTTCCCCTTGAGCGGGGGTGAATGAACACTGACTTTATAAGTGGTGGAATCTATTTTTTCTATCTTCTGCTGATGAGCCCGGGGCCGAACAGTAACCGTCAGGACTATTCCTCGTTTATCTTTCAAAGGTTCACCTTATCCAGAAGATAATTTAACCTTTATAAGAAATTCATTTACAATTCAAGTCATAAGTTGTCAAGCCAGCCCCATCCAGATGTGAATCAGGCTCTATAATAAGAGACGAACGATTTTATCCTTTTGCTCCATAAAATCCACCTAGCTGCCTTTATTTTGTAAAAAGCTGTTAGCTCACTCAAAATGATAATGGCTGTTGTCTCAGTAACTGATGAGCATACAATGACAGGGATTTGACTAAAAATGAATCTATAAAAATAATAACTAAAATGACAATAATAGGGCTGAGGTCAATCCCTCCTAATCTATGGGGAGGCAGCAGACGGCGGCAAGGCCTTAAGACAGGCTCTGTTAAATAATAGAGGATAACTTTAATTTGATATAAGGAAGGTGCCTGGATCCAGGAAAGAACAGCTCTGAAAATAATCACCCACAGATAAATAATTAACAGAATATGAAGGATTTTAGCTATCGCCAGTAGGAAATTAGCCAAGAGAATCATTCATCTCATCCTAGAAATTTTTACTTTAAAATATCTTTGTACTTTTTAAAGAGTTCTTTCAGCTGGCTCTTGGTGATGACATAACCACTAACGTAGATGGAAAGAGTTCCTCGGTAAGGATCATTAGATTTGATGAGGACGTACTCCCTTATCAATCCTCTTCTTTTCCGGGGCGGAATCCTAATTTCAACTTCTGCTTGCTTACCAGCCGCAATTTTAAGGGGAAAGTTAATTTTCTCTCCTTTTTGATAAAAAGACGCATCCTTATGAAAGCAATTAACCACCAGCTCCAGTTCGCCCTTATTTCTGATGGTGATGCGGATTTTCATCTCTTCGGATTCTAAGAGCAGACCAAGGTCAAGGCTGTAGCGGTCAAGGTCGATCCGTGGACGAGGCGGCACATCAATCCTGGCTGATACCGTCAGCTGGACTCGAGGCTGCTGGCTGTCGTTAGTCTCCACGTAGACGTATTTTTTGACCTCTCCTTCATATCCTCGGGTGTCAAATCTAACCTTAATTTCTCCTTTGCCCCCGGGGGCAATTTCTTTCTCTGAGACAAGAGCCGCTGTGCAGCCGCAGGAAGTTCGCACTTTCTTAATAACTAAAGGAGCATTGCCTGTGTTGTTAAAAATAAATATATGGGTTAAGATTTTTCCCTGTTTTACCCGGCCAAAATCCCAGCTATTTTCTTTTAATTTAATCTTTGGACCTGAGCCAGCCAGGAGAAAATTCCCTATGAAAATAAATAAGCAAAAGCCAACAATAATCACAAATTGAATTTTTTTTCCTTGCTTTTTGTTTTTGTTCATCTTCTTTTCCTCAAAATCTCCATAGATATTAGCATTTTTTCCAGCAAACAGCAAAAATAGAGACGCCCCTCTGCGGCCAGCAGACGGGGTCAGACCTTCATAAGTTTCATAAATTATGCTTCTCTATTGATATATTTCGTCGGTTTGTAGGGGACAAAAGTTATTACAATTATTGTAAAAATTAAAGTTATGAAACTTATGAAGGTCTGACCCCACCGGCAATTCATTTTTGTCATAGAGCGGAGGTTTCCTTGACACTAACTGAAGCCTCTTCTATAATTTACTATAATTTAAACAATTATAAGATTCAACTCTCAGTAAAAAGGACATTAAAGACTGAGGCAAAATAAACGTTAAGCTATATTCATGATGGAAAAAGGTTATAAAGTTAAAATTAAAAGGAATAATATTACTAATATTACTTTGTTCATTATTCTCTTTAACTTCCTTTTTATCCCTAACCTTGAAGCTCAAACTCAAACTCTAAAACTAAAGGTAACCACAGAACAGGCTAACATCCGCCTCAAACCCGACATCGGCAGTATTATCATTCAACAAGTTCCCCTAGGAACAATTCTTGAATCCACTGGTAGGGCTGGAGAATGGTATCGGGTCAAAATAAAAACGCCAGAATCAACGCCTGCTTTCGGCTATGTCCATGAAAGCCTGGTGGTGGTTATCAGTCCTCAACCTGTTCCTGAAAAAAAGCAAAGAGAAGAAAAACAAGAAAAAATAACAAGAAAAGAAGAACGACAACCCACCCAGAAAATTGTACCTGAGAAAGAACCCCCTGCTCCCCCAGTCTACTCAACGGCTAAAGAGTATAAGTTAGATTTTGCCTTCTTCGGCGGCGGAAACTTTATCCTGGGCGGTGACCTGAATGAAGGAGCCAAAGGGCTGGCTGCTTACTACAGTGATAGCCTGGCCCTTGAAGGAGTAGGCCAGGTAAAGCCAACCCGCCTCAGCTACATCTTCGGTGGAGAAGTAAGCTATCCCTTATTTCCTCACTTTAGCTTAGGCCTAGGTATCGGTTATTTCTCAGGAGCTAAAGAAAGCCGTGTAGAATTCAAATCTTCTGAGGCTACCGATATTTATCTGACAAAACCTGAAATTAGGGCAATACCGCTTAAAGTGTTTTTAACTTTTTATCCCCTCTCTTCTCTCTATCTAAAAGCAGGAGCAGAGTACTATTTTGGGCATTGTTCTTATTTTTATCGCTACCAAAGCCAAGAGTCATGGCAGGAATGGAGAGGAGAGGCTAAAAGCCATGGCCTTGGCCTGTGGGCAGGAATTGGCTTAGAATGGCCCCTGTTCTCTCATCTAAGTTTTACTATCGAAGGGGCCGGACGCTATGCCCAGCTAAAGGATTTTAAAGGGAAAAATACCTATAAAAATTCCGAAGGAGAAAGCTTTTCAGAAGAAGGCCATCTTTATTTTTACCAAAAAATAAGAATTATCGGTCAGGCAGGTTATCCTCAGCTCTTCGTCCATGAGAAGAAACCAGCAGCCTATGTTTCAGACCTGCGGCCAGCAGTGATTGATTTATCGGGATTCAATCTAAAATTTGGTTTTAAAATAAGATTTTAATTCTTTTCCAATAAAGCAATATGTTGAGCATGCAGCCCTTTAAATAAAGAGCATTCTTTCACCAGCCGCCAACCCGCTTGGGCAATTTCTTCTTCAAATTCATATCCGGACAACATTTTGATCCGAGTTTTACTTTTTTTTATTTTATGACGAAGCTTACGCTGAAGGAGATGAAAAAAGGTTCTTTTATAGTAAGAAATTATTAACCACCGACAAGATAAGGAGATAAATTGTTTTAAAATATACTCTCGTTCCGGCCTCGAGTGAAGATGATGGAAAAAGCGCATCGAAAGCAGGAAAGAAAATGAATCCTTTTTAAAAGGAAGGCCTTTTTTGGCATCGGCTACCACTGCCCATTGCCTGCCTTTAGTCCTTGTTTTGGCCAGAGCTCGCTTGACCATGTAAAAGGAAAGGTCACAAGATATTAGAGTAAAACTTTGCTCTAACAGCAGTTTTGAAAAACGGCCGTAACCGCTGGGCATATCTAAGACTCTAAGAGGATGGTTATCTATTCTTTTTAATAAAGTTTTTAAAATTTTCTTCTCTTTCCAATCAACAATCCACTGATCAAGCCCACGGTAACGACGCTGTTCATAGTCTTTAACTTCCTCCTCTTTAAAGCCTACAGCCATCATTACCTCCCTTAAGCGGGCGATCCCTCTTATTTAAAATAAACATATTGAGGACTTTCATTGATGATTATTTTGTTGTTAGAAGTTTTAATTTCCAGGCCATCACGACTCAAAACTCGATGGACTTTTTTAGAGAAAATATATTCTCGAGGAGAACCTTTTTTCCAGCAAACAGCTACTTCCTGCTCATTTTTTTGGAATAAAAATATATGAAATTTATTATGAGGAATTCGGCCCACAAAAGTACTTTGCCGGAGCTGTCTAACCATATTTTGGAAAGCATAATAACTGGCCCTTTTCCGCCACTTACTTCCTCTCGTATCCAGCAAACCATAGCCAGGAGCGGCCAACTGCCACCAGAAGACTTTCTCGACTAAGCCACTGGCTATACAAAAAATATAATAGCGAACTAAATAATCAGCCTGCTCTTCTTCAGAAACATTGGGCCTGCCCGCTGCCGGAGAATACTTGCCAGTTCCCTTCAAGGGCCAGTTGACTTCAGTAATCCATAAATCATGCTTTCCCTGGCCAGAGCCATCGATGACAGCTTTTAACAAAGCCAGTTTAGCAGGCGTATCCCAGCCAAACTGCCTATCTTCAGGCGCTCCCACTCTGTCCACATAAAGAAGAGAACTCACTTTATCAAATATAATCTTCTCCAAAACAGGGGGATATAGATGAAATTCAAAATCAATAACAGCCGGACCAACCAGCTTAACTTTGTATTTTTCAGCTAATATTTGGGCTGAACAAGCTAACCTTAAATATTCCTCAAAATCCCAAACTCCCCATTTCGTCCGATTCCAGGCATGTCCAACTTCAAAAAAAGACGAAAAACACCTAAAACGAGAAAAAACCGCTTCAACAAAATCAGACCAAGCTGAAGGACGGAGGACATCATCTCTATTTTGGAGAAGGGCCACAGTAAGCTCTATATTCTCCGATTTAATAAGTTTAAAAAATCCTTGGAAAGACTCAAGGTGCTCTTTTTCCCAGGAAGGAATTCTGACCAAAGTAGACTCCACCCCTGTTTCTTTTAGAAGCTTAATTACTTGTTCATTTCTTGATCCTGCCGGAGAAACAGAAAGAGCAAATGGTTTTTTTATCTGAACAGGATGCTGGTACAAATGGCTACGGTAGTGACGGTAAAGAGACAATATAGGCACAGCTCGTCTCAAATTAGAGACAACCAACTTAAAATAGGTGCCTGCATGCTGGACATGATGTTTGAGCCGCTGGCAGCGAGGACCAACGTTGTGGGGTTGATCAGCATAGGGATTCCATTCAAAACGAAAACTCATTTTACTGAATTTTTAATTTACGGGCTAAAGGCCTTAAATGCAGCCTCTTCTTAAGTTGAATATAGCCTGAAAAACACTGTTTACAGAGCCGATACCAACGCCAGCGGCTGCGAGTAAGATTAAATCTGCCCAAATATTGTTCTAAAAAAAAGCCCTGGAAAGACGCTGGGACTCCCAAACGAACAAGATTCTTCAACTTCAGCCAGAGAGGCAGGTGCTTTTTGGCTCTAATGCGGTTAGTGTCAATTAAAAAGAACTCATATTTTTGGTCATTCTGCTTTTTAACCAGGATGTTTCCGTCAGAAAGGTCACCATGAAAAATACCCTTCTGATGACATTCGGCCAGAAAATTAGCTAAAGATTTGAGCATAACTTTAAGCTCTGCGGCTGAGAGCTTAGGAAAAAGAAAGCGAATTTCTTCCGCCTCTGGCATTCGCTGACATAAATAATAACCTCTCTTAATCAAAAAGTTTCCTCTCTGTTCAAGATAGGCAACAGGCGAAGGGGTGTTGATCTGATGACTAAGAAGGAGGCAGGCTCCTCTCCAGGCTTTAGCCGCTTTACTGGGAAAAAAAAGACTTTTCCATCTATCTATTCCTTGGGGTCTAAACTCCTTGATAACAACTTCCATCTTCTCCCCTCCTTTTGAGGGCAGGACAACAATGCCCAAACGATTCCGTCCCTGATGGATGATCTGGCAGGAAGGACTGTCTAAAAGCTTCGAACAATCAGAAATAGCTCTTAAGAGTAATGGTTGATTATAGCTCGGCCAGACTTTTCCTCTGGACTTAGGAAAAACAAGAGACTGGCCATAATCGGCTGTCATATAACTATTTTCCTTCAATGTAAGTTGAATCTTTTATTTAATATTTTTAAAAGCTTTAAAGCCCCTGCTGCTGGGTTGAACTTCTCTTTGACCAAATAGTAACCATTGCTGGCAATTCTTTCTCTAAGTTCAGAATCTTCTTTAAGTTCAACAATAGCTTGAGCAAGCTGGGAAGCATCGGCCTTAGAGCAAAAATATATATTCTCCTTATGGGAAAAAAATTCTTCAGATGCTGGCGTTTTCAAAGTAATTACCGCTCTTCTGCAGGCCAGAGATTGGAATATTTTATGAGGAACAACTCTCTTTACTTTTTCTCCCTGACCGAAAACTCCCAGGCATATTTGAGCAGAGCCAATTTTTAAAGGCAGAACAGCTTGAGGCTGCCAGCCTTCAAAATGAACATTAGTTAACTTCCATTCTGAGACTAAAGCCAGAGCCCGAGAGAAAGTCTGTCCAGAACCTATTAACCTGAAATTTAAAGAACGACCTGTATCAGCCACTATCCTGGCCGCCTCGATTATAGTCTCCACTCCATGAAGAGGAAGAAAGGAGCCAAAAAAAAGAACCTCAAAAGCCTTCGTGGATGGTTGAGATTTTCGTTCTGGCTGGGGTTTATAAAGATCATTATCGTAGCCTAAAGGTAAGACTTCAACTTTCCCCTTGGATAATCCATATTGTTGACAGTAATAATTTTTGTGAGTCTGAGTGTCAGCCAGGATCAGGTCAGATAGTCTAAAAGCCAAGCTGTCAATTTTAAAGTTCCACCAGGCCGTCCAGGAATTAGGGCTTTTCCTTTTCCAATCTAATATCTTAGTTTCATAGCGGGAAGCTAAAGGATCAAAGATAACCCTGGTTGAAGCCAATCTCGCCAGAAATTTGGCCAGGGGGATATCTTTCTGGCAGAATTCCGGAACTAAAAAAAAATTATGGTGGCCGAGGCAACTCATGGCCTTAAAACAAAGGAGAGGATAGCGTAACCAGAATTTATAGCCAGCAGGAGCTCGACACTCTGAAATATCAAGGCCAATTCTTTTCAATCCTTTCCTGAGAACAAAATTACGGGGATAATAAGGATCATAACCGCCTATAAAACACAATTTCATGGCGGCTTAAAAATATCACCCCTTCTCCTTGCCTGTCAATGGCCTTAAAGATTTATATTGACAACGGTCTGCAGGATTAGCAGATCTTACAGACTTAGATAATTGACGGCAAGAGGAATTATAGTATATGATAGCCCAAAGGAGTTAAGAAATGGTCATAGATCCAGAGCTTTTGGCTATCTTAGCGTGCCCTTTATGTAAAGCGGATGTTAAATTGACGGCCGATGAAAAAGGCCTTAAGTGTGTTAAATGTCATCGAGTCTACCCTATAAAAGAGGGCATACCAGTGATGCTCATTGAAGAGGCAACCATTGAACCAGAAAGGGAAACTAAAGATTGATCCCACTTTTATAAAAAATATTCTCCTGATTAGGCTAAGAAGAATCGGTGACATCGTCTTGACAACTCCAGCCATTTCAGCTCTCAGAGAAAAATTTCCCCAAGCTCATCTCACTTATCTAGTGGAAAAACCTTACCTGGAGCTTGTCGAAGGAAACCCCAGTCTTAATGAAATCCTGGTTGTACCCGCCAACCAAAGCCGTCGAGACTTCATTCGCTGGCTATGGCGTCAGAGAAAAAAGACCTATGATATCCTTATTGATTTTCACGGAGGGCCGCGAGCCTCCTGGACGACTTTTCTGGCTAAAGCCAAGATTAAAATAGGCTATAAAATAAAATATAAAAGTTTTATTTATGACCTGGCTATCCCTCGGGGCCGCCAAAACGGATATTTTCATAGTGTAGAAAGCCACCTAAATTTGGTTAGAGTTTTAGGGGCCAATCCTTCGACCTTGCCTCCGCTTTATCTTCCTCCAGCCAAAAATGAAGAAAAAGAAAAAGTCAATAATCTTTTGAAAGAAAACAACCTTCAAGGCTGTAAGCCTGTAGTAATTCATATCAGCGCCGGCAACCAGTTCCGCAACTGGGGAGAAAAAAATATTTTAACCCTATGCCAACTGCTCAGCCGTCATCCCAAACTAAAAATTATTCTGATTGGCTCAGAAGAAGATAAAAAAGCAGAAAAAGCCCTCTTGAGCAAAGGCCCTCCCGGAGTGGTGTCTATGGTTGGAAAATTAAATTTGAGGGAACTCCGAGAATTAATCTCTTTTTCTTCTTTATTTGTCGGGCCTGACAGCGGACCAATGCATATTGCTGCCTCGACTCAAACGCCTCTGGTGGTTTATTTCGGCCCTACTCTGCCAGCTAATTTTGCTCCCTGGCAGGCTAAAGCTTTATTGCTAGAGAAAAAGTTTGACTGCCGACCTTGTCCCCAGCGAAAATGTATCTATGGAGATTTCAGGTGTTTACGGAGCATAACTCCTCAAGAAGTTTACAAGGCATGCCTGCACCTGATTGGTTTAGAAGAGGAGTAAAAAAGAGTTGAATACTAATCCTCAAAAAATAATCCCCATAACTATTGCTCTCTATTTATTATTTTCGATGGTTTCTATCAGCGTCAGCCAGATCTTTCTTTTTTTGTCTTTTCTGGCCTGGTTAGTTTTACTCATTAAAGAAAAGCAATGGCCCTCGTTTCCTGAGTTTTTCTGGCCTCTTCTAGTTTATTCTGTTTTATCTATTATCTCTTCCTTTTTTTCAGTTAATCCAGTTATAAGTTTTAAAGACAGTCGGGAGCTTCTACTCTTTTTAATTGTGCCTATAGTTTACATGGGTTTTGAGGAAGAAAAAAAGCTGAAGACAGCAAACCAAGCTCTGCTGGCTTCAGCTTATCTGAACCTTGGCTATTCATTCTTTTATTTCATTTTTAGAGCCTACCCTGGCCAAAGAATAACTGGCTTCATGGGCCATTATATGACCCAAGCCGGTCTTTTATTTTTATTCAGCACTATGGCCCTAAGTCAATTTCTGCTCTCTGGGGAAAGGATGAAAATCCGACTTCCCTGGGGAGTGGGCTTTTTTCTCTCTCTTTTAGCTCTAGCCCTAACCCTGACCAGGAGTGCCTGGATAGGGCTTATTATCTCTGTCTGCTTTATTCTTCTTCTCTACAAACCAAAAATCCTGATCCTTGTTCCCTTGCTCCTGGCTCTATTTTTTTTGATAAGTCCCCGCTATATAAAGAGCAGGGTGCTGACTATTTTCATCCTTAATACTCCTTCCAACCAGCAAAGGATTGAGTATTTCAAAGCAGGGATTAAAATAATAAAAGATTATCCTCTGTGGGGAACTGGCCCCGATACGGTGGATATGGTTTTTCAAAATCCAAAATACGGTCTTTCAGAAGAAGCTAAAAGAAATGTCCATCTTCATAATAATTTAACCCAGATTGCGGCCGAAAGAGGCCTTCTGACCTTAATGGCCTGGCTTACTTTCATTATCTGGAGTTTTATCTCTTTACTCAAACTTGTCAAAAATAAAGACCCCTCTCTTTTGCCTTTGGCCGCCACCGGAGTAGCCGCTCTTGTCGGATTGTGGGCAGCCGGCTTATTTGAGTATAACTTCGCTGATTCAGAAATAACCACTATTTTCTTATACCTTATCACTATTCCCTTCACTGTAGGTCGAATAAAGAAGGGGAACAATTGAAAAAGACAACCAAGAAAAAATTTAAAGTTGCTGCCGGAATTTTTTTATCTCTTTTCCTTCTCTATATTGCCTGGTTAAGCTTCCAGCTTCTGAATTTTAAAACATATAAAACTAGTTCTCTTAAACCAACAACCACAGAAATTGAAGGTGCTTATCATATCCACAGCCTCTTTTCCGATGGTCGAGCCAGTATTGATAAAATAGCTCATTGGGCAGCTCAAGCTAAACTTGATTTTATAATTCTTACCGACCACGGCCGTCCTAACTTCAACTGCCTGGCCAGCCAAGGCTGGAAAGAAGGAGTCCTTGTTCTGGCCGGTTCTGAACTTTCAGTTAATCGCGGTCACCTGGTAGGGCTTGGCTTCAGAAAGCCAGCCCAACCTTTTTCACCTACAGCCGAAGAGGCTGTATATCAGATTAACGCTCAGGGTGGCTTCACCATCATAGCTCATCCTTACTCCAAGGTAAGCTGGAGTTGGGGAAAATTTGTCGATTATGCTGGCTTAGAAATAATAAATGCCAACTCCATGCTCAAAACAAACATTTGGCCCTCCCTTCCCTATCTGCCCGCTTTCTTTCTCAGACCCCAATATATCCTGCTAAAAATGCTCGATAATCCCTGGAAAAACCTCAGGAAATGGGATGAGCTCAACCGCTCTCATCCCATCTATGGCTATTACAGTATTGATGCCCATCTTCTCTATCAGCCTCTCTTTAATCTTTTTCACCTCCATCTTTGTTTAAATCGGCCGCTAGCAGCGGATTTTAATGATGCCTCCCGTCAAATTTATACTGCTTTAAAAAAAGGACACTTTTATAATGCAATTGATGCAGCCGCTGAAGCCAAGGGATTTAAATTCTTTGCAAGTAGCAGAGATAAGGCCAAAATTTTTCCTATGGGAGCTGTGGTTAAAACAAGTTTCCCCGTTTTCCTTAATATCAAGGTGCCTTTCTCCTTAGCCAAGGAAATTCGTTTGATTCAGGATGGCCAGACCGTCCTTCGCTCTCCCCATGAAGAGATTGTTTATGAAGCTGAGGCAGCAGGAATTTATAGAGTAGAAGTCTATCTAAAGGAAAAATCCCCATTAGGAAAAGAAATCCCTTGGATCCTTTCTAACCCTATTTTTTTAAGGAGGAAGTCAGAATGAAAGCAATCAGCTTAGATCGAGTCCAAAGCATTGTTCAAGACTTTTACCAGAAAAGGGTTCTGGTCTTAGGCGATTTAATGATGGATAAATACATTTGGGGAGAAGTCTCCCGCATTTCTCCTGAAGCACCAGTGCCGGTAGTGGAAGTTAAAAAAGACACCTGCTGTTTGGGTGGAGCTGGGAATGTCAGCCATAATTTAGAAACTCTGGGAGCCTCGCCTCTCCTGGTCGGAGTAGTTGGAGATGATGAGGAAGGGCTCTGGATTAGAAAGAACGTCACAGTAAATCATGGTATTTTCACCGACAAAGAAAGACCAACTACAGTGAAAACCCGCATCATTGCTCACCAACAGCAAGTAGTTCGAGTTGACCTAGAACAGAAAAAACCAATTTCCGCTCAAGTAGAAGAAAAAATATTTAAATATATCCGGGAGGAAGACTACCAAGGCCTCCTCATTTCCGATTACAACAAGGGGCTTCTTACTCAATCTTTAATGGCTGAAGTCCTGCCTTATGCCGCCCAGCAGAAAATATCTGTTTTTATCGATCCCAAAATTAACAACTTTTCCCTTTTTTCGCCCGCAACTCTTATAACCCCCAATCACCGCGAAGCTGAAAAAATCGTTCACCATGAATGTCTAACTGATTCTGAAGTCGAACAGGCTGGAGAGCGAATCCTATCTCAAATTTCAGTCCGCTATCTTATTATCAAACGGGGAGAAAGGGGAATGACTGTTTTTGAAAGGGGGAAAAAAGCTTACCATATACCCACCACGGCTAAAGAAGTTTATGATGTGACTGGAGCTGGGGATACAGTAATCGCTGTTGCTTCTCTGTCTCTTCTGGCTGGGGCCTCAATCCATGAAGCCGCTATTCTGGCTAATGCTGCTGCCGGCATTGTGGTCGGGAAGTTGGGCACAGCCACCATTACCCGGGAAGAACTAATTGATGGAATTAAGAATTTAAAGAATTTATGAAGTTACCAAGCCACTGTAAAGGGATCAGGTCTTCAAATTTGACATAAAATTAATGTTAAATGTAAAAAAATGAGCCTTGCCTTTTCATTTCGTTTATCAAAAAACTAATGTCAAATTTGAAGACCTGACCGCTTTTTATTACTTCTTTTAATAAGCAGAAAAAATTATTATAATTTAGAGTGATTTAAAATGTGCGGCGTGATTGGGGTTTATGGCAATGACGATGTTTTCAAGGACATTTACCAGGGGCTTTTAGCCATCCAGCATCGAGGACAGGATTCAGCCGGAATCATTACCTACGACGGCCGCTTCCACACCAAAAAAGGCAATGGCCTAGTAAGAGATATCTTTACTCCCGAAAATGTCCAGCGTCTCAAAGGGAATATAGGCATAGGCCATACTCGTTACCCCACAATTGGCGGCGGCCGCGGCGAAGACGCTCAACCTTTTCAAGTTAACTCTCCCTTTGGCATTATTATGGCTCATAATGGCAATGTCATTAATTATGCTCAACTTAAAAAAATCTTATTTGATAAATATCATCGGCTCCTCAATTCTGATAATGACTTAGAAGCTCTTCTCAACATTTTTGCCCAGGAATTAGCCGAACAAAAAACCAAATCTCTAAAACCTCACCATGTCTATAAAGCGGTGGCTGGTGTTTATAAAAAAGTTAAGGGTAGTTATTCAGTGGTAGCCTATATAGCTGAACAAGGAATGGTTGCTTTTCGTGATCCTTACGGGATTAAACCCTTAGTTTACGGCCGCCGAGATGATGGTCTCCTCCCTTCTTATGGAGTAGCTTCAGAAAGTGTCTCTCTTAACATAATGAATTTCTCCCACATTAAAAATGTCCAAGCTGGTCAGGTGGTTTTTATTGATAAAAACCGTCAAGTTCATACCCGTAAAATTGCCAACTCTCCCCACACTCCCTGTCTTTTTGAATGGGTTTACTTTGCCCGGCCAGACTCCTTTATTGACAACGTCAATGTCTATGATTGTCGGGTTAACCTTGGCCGTTTTCTAGCAGAAGAGATAAAGAAATATAACTTAAGAATCGACGTCGTGGTCCCGGTGCCCGATTCAGCTCGAGACGCAGCTATTGAGATTGCTCGCACTCTTAATTTAAAATACAGGGAAGCTCTGGTTAAAAACCGCTATATTGGCCGTACCTTTATTATGCCTGCTGATCAAACCCGAAAAGCATCCGTCAAACAAAAATTAAATCCAATCGCTTCTGAACTTAAAGGCAAAAATGTCTTGCTGGTTGACGATAGTATCGTCAGAGGCAATACCTCACGGGCTATCATCCAATTGGTCCGCGGTTGTGAAGCTAAAAAAGTCTATTTTGCCTCCTATTCTCCTCCCTTAAGATATCCCTGTGTATATGGAATCGACATGCAGACTAAAACTGAATTTGTGGCCCGAGATGCCAATTTCGAGCAAATTGCCAAAAGAATAGGAGCTGATAAAGTCATCTACCAATCTCTCGACTCCCTCAAAAAAGCGGTTCAGCTCGGGAATAAAAAGCTTACTAACTTTTGTGCAGCCTGTTTTGATGGTATTTATCCTACCGGGGATGTTACTCCTGAAATTTTGGAAGAAATCGAAAGAGAAAGAAAATTAGCTTATGAACGCCAGCTAGAACTGGGGATCTAAAATATCTCTTATATTTTATTCCGCCAGTATTCAAGCAAATCACTTAGGGATTTTTTCAAAAGAATCTGGGGCTGCCAAGAAGTAGCCTGGCAAATTTTCTGATTATCACCTACCAAAAGAGGAATTTCAGTCCTTCTCAGCTTCTGCTTATCAACTTCAACTTTAACCTTTTCTCTGGAAAAAGAGAGAAGAAGATCCAGGATATCTCGAAGGAGGACAGCCCGGCCTGAACAGACATTATATACCTCTCCGCTTTTTCCTCGCTGGAGAAGTAAAACATAAGCTCTACTTACATCTCTGACGTCAGTAAAATCTCTTTTAAGCTGGCAGTTCCCGATCTTGATTACAGGAGAGGCCAGGCCCTTTTCAATACGGGCAATCTGGCAGGCCCAATCAGAACAAACAAAGGCTGGGCTTTGGCCGGGACCTGTATGAGGAAAGGAGCGGGCGATAATTATCTCCATTTTCTCAACCTGGGCATAAAAGCGGCTTAAAATTTCGCCACTCATTTTAGTAAAAGCGTAGGGATTAACCGCCTGTAAAGGCTCTTCCTCACGGAGGAGCTCTGACTTGGGAGTCAAGAGGCCATAAACGTCAGAAGAACTAACAAAAAGTACTCTAGCTTGTGGCCTTAATTTCCTCAAGGCTTCTAACAGATAAAAAGTTCCCATCAGATTTGTCTCTAAAGTTTCTTCTCTTCTCTCCCAGGAGTGCTTGACATTGCTTACCGCAGCCAGGTGGATGACCCAATCTGGTTTTGATTCCTTGACTGCTTTAAAAACCTCCTTCTCGGAACGAACATCCAGACGAAAAATTTTTACCCTGCCCTTACTTTCTTTGGGTTCTCTCTCAGGCACCTCGGGGAAAGCAGTCCCGTAGATATCATACTCAGGGGAATCAAGAAATTTAAGGAGATGGGAGCCTACAAATCCTGTAGCCCCAGTTATAAAAACTCTAAGGCTCAAAGTTAAACTCTTTCTCTCCAGTAGTCGAGAAGATCTTGGAGGGATTGTTCGAAAGGAATTTCAGGCTTCCAGCCTGTAAGCTTCCTGAATTTTGTACTGTCAGAAATAAGGATGGGAACATCAGAAGGACGAAGCCTCTGAGGATCGACTTCAACTTTAACTTTAACTTTGGTTAAAGAAAGCATAAGATCCAAAACTTCTTTCATGGAGTAGGCCTTGCCTTGACCGATGTTATAAACCTCACCCTCTTTTCCTTTTTCCAAACATAGCCAATAACCTCGAACTATATCTCGAACATCGCTAAAGTCTCTCTTGGCTTCTAAATTACCAACCTTAATTACTGAATCTCTTTTCCCTTTCTCAATTTCGGCAATCTGGTAAGCAAAATTAGAACAAATAAAAACCTCCCCTCGCCGGGGTCCGGTGTGATTAAAGCCTCTGGTTCTAACCGTCCGCAAGCCGTAGCTTTTGAAATACTGCCAGGCCAATAAATCCTGGGCTACCTTGCTTACGGCATAAGGGCTTAAGGGCCTTAAAGGATTTGTCTCTTTCATCGGTAGTTCATGAGGATGAACAAACCCATATTCCTCACTGGAGCCAGCCACATGAATTTTGGGGGAAAGGTTCAGGCTGAGGACAGCCTCAAAAAGATTTATTTGACCGAGAGCGTTGATGGCAAAAGTCTCGGCTGGACATTTCCAGGAAGTAGGGACAAAACTCTGAGCGGCCAGATGGAAAATCCTATCAGGTTTTACCTCGGCTAAACATTTTTTCAGGGAAACAATATCTTTTAAGTCAGCCTCACACAGCTCTATTTTATCCTCAAGGTGGTGGATATTTTCCCTCCTGCTCCGCCAGCGAATAGTGCCGAAAACCTTAACTTGGGGATGATTGGTCAGAATATAATCAGCTAAATGACTGCCGGCAAATCCTGTTATGCCTGTAACTAAAACTCTCATCAATCCTCCTTGTCGGTGTCTTTGCGCTGGTGATAATATCGAGCATAAAAATTGCGGAAGTCTCGACTCTTTTCTTTAATCTTGCGCCACCATGAAGTATTTTTCTCATACCAACGTACAGTAAAAGTCAAGGCCTGGTTAAAATCCGTCTCCGGCTTCCAGCCGAGAGAATGAATTTTTCGACAGTCTAAGGCATAGCGCTTATCATGGCCCAGGCGATCCGGAACAAATTTAATGAGACTTCGGGGTTTGCCTAAAATATCAACTATCCTCTGAGCAATGGTAATATTTTGGACCTCATTACTAGCCCCCACATTATAGACTTCTCCAAGTATCCCTTTTTGCATAACTAAATCAATGGCCCGACAGTTATCTTCCACATAGAGCCAGTCACGAACATTGGTACCCTGACCATAAAGGGGCAAATCTTTTCCTTCCAGAGCATTGGTAACGAAAAGGGGAATAAATTTCTCAGGATACTGGTAAGGTCCAAAATTATTAGAAGGCCGCAGAATGATTACCGGCAGTCCATAGGTAATCCAATAAGAATAAACCAGCCTATCAGCCCCTACTTTACTGGCTGCGTAAGGAGAAGATGGTGATAAAGGATCATCTTCTTTAAAAAAGCCTTCTTCCCGGCTGCCATAGACTTCGTCGGTTGAGATATGGATAAAAAACTCAATGTCTTTATCAGCGCTTCTAAGGGCTTCCAGTAAGACAAAAGTCCCATAGACATCAGTCAAAACAAACTCTCCTGCATCAATAATAGAGCGGTCAACGTGGGTTTCAGCGGCAAAATGGACAATCCCCTGGACCCGTTTATAAATTTTTCTGACCAAGTCTTTATCCCGAATATCTCCCTTGATAAATTCATAGCGAGGGTCTTTCTCTATTTCCTTCAGGTTATCCAGATTGCCGGCATAGGTAAGTTTATCAAGATTTATTATCCGGCAATTAAGATATTTTTTTAACATATAATGAATGAAATTACTGCCAATAAATCCTGCTCCTCCGGTCACCAGCAAAGTTAAATCATCTATTTTTCTATTTTCAGCCATCTTTTCTTTTCCACTCATAGGGAATATCATTATCATGAGGATCTAAGCGCTGTTCATCTGGCTGGTCGTAATTGTAAACTTCAGTAGGAATATTGATAATCATAGCTTCTTCCTGGCTGACGCACATCCATCCATGATAAACATTGGCTGGAATCTGAACCAGAAGAGAATTGTGAACTCCAAGATAAAACTGATTCACCTCTTTGAAGGTAGGTGACTCTTCTCTGGGATCATAAAGAGCCAGTTTAATCATCCCTCGAATGCAGGCTACGTTATCCGTTTGTTTCAGATGCTTATGCCAGGCCTTGACTACACCAGGATAAGTAGTAGTCATGTAAACCTGGCCGAATTTTTCAAACAGACTTTCATCTGAGCGAAGTATTTCCATCAACCTTCCCCGCTCGTCAGGAATTACTTTCAATTTTTTTGTTTTAACACCATCAATCATAATCTTCTCCTTTCTATCTATTTAATGCCGATTTCACTTTTATCCCCAACCATAAAGCGATAAACCGAGGGTCGGGGAGGACATTTAAAGATTTTTACTTCTCGTCCTACCAAACTATCATCAATCCGGCTGCCTACTTCCAATATCTCACTTCTTTCTAAAATAATACTATGTTCTAATTCAGTTTTTATTATTTTACATTCCCTTTGGATGGAAGTGAAAGGGCCAATATAAGAATCAATAATTTTGCATTTTTTACCTATGATGGCTGGACCCCTGATAATGCTGTTCTTTATGACCACCCCTTTTTCGACAACTACCTGTCCGTTTATCTTAGAATCCTCGTCAACTTTACCTTCCATCTTACCTTCAATAGACTCCAATATTAAGCGGTTGGCTTCAAGGATATCTTCTATCTTACCAGTATCTTTCCACCAACCAGTAACTATATGAGGATGAACTTCGTAGCCTTTATCCACTAAATACTGAATGGCATCCGTTATTTCCAGCTCGTTTCGCCAGGAAGGTTTTATGGCCTTAACGGCCTCAAAAATATGATAATCAAACATATAAACGCCAACCAGGGCCAAATTACTTTTAGGCTGTTTGGGCTTCTCTACCAATCTTACTACTTTACCATCCTTGAGTTCAGCCACTCCGAACATCTGAGCGTTAGGAACCTCTGTTAAAAGAATCAATGAATTTGGTTTTTTCTCCTTAAATTCTTCAACCAAAGACTTAATTCCGCTCTTTAGTATGTTATCCCCTAAATACATTACAAACGGTTCGTCCTTCAAAAAATGTTCTGATATTCTAACTGCATGAGCTAGTCCAAGGGGAGCTTCCTGTTCTATGTAAGAAATTTTGACTCCCCAGCGACGGCCAGTACCGACGGCAGCTTTAATTTCCTCTTTAGTGTCCCCGACGACAATCCCAATCTCTTCAATGGCTGCGTCCCTTAAAGCCTCTATGCCATAAAAAAGGACTGGCTTATTAGCCACCGGCACCAGCTGTTTTGCCTGAGTAAATGTCAAGGGTCGAAGCCTAGTTCCTTTGCCTCCGCTTAAGATCAAACCTTTCATCTTCTAACTCCTCTCTCGATTATAATTCCATGCCACCCAAAAAATCAGTGGTTTTGCCAACATTGCCCAATCCAAATGTAATCCTAAACTGGACTTCGGGTGTTTCCCGAAAATAGAATATGCGACAGCTGGCTTTAATATCAAGACACTGATATTGATAAACTAAGACAAAAGCTGAATAAAGCAGTTCTTTTTGGAGAATATTATAATCAACAGCAGCCTCAGCCCTAAGAGCGAGCTTAGGAATGTTAACCCCCCCATAAAAGCTAATCTGATTACGATCTGAGAGGATGCTTCTATAATAAGGGTTAATGCTCCGATACCAGTTTATCCTAAAATAAAGCGGGTCTCGTATTGAGCCTACATTAGCTCCTATTCGGATCCTTGAAAAAATCATATCGTAGGGGTTAAAAAAAACTGACATATCAAGGGTATATCTTCGGGAAGGATAGAACCTCAGATAGCCACTTATATCAGAAAATGCATGAATTTTCCCATCCACTGCATATTTGGCCATTGGACTATTTTCAGCATCTAGAGAAAATGTTTGAGAAAGGCCCAAAGTGAAAATTTCTCTAGGCATCCCCCTTTGCTTGACTAGAATACGGTTGGTCAGGCTATAGCGGATATAATGATTACGATAATACCAACCAGCAATGATAAGCCTATTAATATAAGATGGACTAACCGGATTTTCATAATGGTAAATAATAGATGGCTCAATAATATGTTTAACTTTAGGATAGCCTAGGGAATCATAGAATATCCTGTTGAAGACTGGTCCAACAAGTTCAATATGGCTAATATAATTCTTGATTAATAAGGGCTCATCAACTATTAAGCGAACATTTGGAGCATAACTCTGAAAGTGGTAATTGAAATTAGCCGAAAAAGAAGAGTTCAAGGTAAACCACGATATAGAGGTGAAAGGAACATTAAAAGTCGGGCTTATTGATAAGCTTTGCGAATGTAATTGATTATTATTTAGATATTGCTGGTGCCATCCGTATTGCCAGTGATTAAAATACAGAGAAAAGCGAAAATAAAGCGGATCAAAAATTTTTAAAGAAGATAAACTGAACCGTATCTCAGGGAGAGAATATTTAATAACAGAGTTATTTATCTGAGCGAAATATGTCTCAAATCTCGATACCCGGGCATTGAAGTTAAAATATGACCAGGCCCTGGAAAGATAAACTTGAGAGGTACGGTTAAAGATAAGGGCTCTTTTGAAATTATTATCAAATTCTCTTAGAAAATTGAAAGAACTCTGATGGTTGACGTTGGCTACTAAAGAAAATTTAAAGGGAAGAGGCTGATTGTGGCTGAGCCGGAGAAGATAGGCACTGGCGGCAGGACTTTCGTACTCCTGATCTTGTTTATATCTAAAATAATAAAATTTAACATTTCCACCTGTTCCAGCCGAGAATAGATATCTATATTCGAGTCCTCCTCCTATCCCTCGGCTTGAAAAATAATCAAAATTAAAAGTTGCATCCATGTTCCTTTTTAAAGCCCAATAAAAACTCTGGGAATAAACCATCCCCTTTACCCCAGAATAACCCAGTTGAGGCATCAAAAAGCCCGTGGCTCTTTCTCTATTTAAAGGATACCTGAGATAAGGGAAATAAAAGATGGGAATTTTTCTTATGGAAAAGACAGTATTCCACATTTTAATATAATCATCTTTCTTGAAATCAGCTCTGGAGCAGGAAAAGCTCCAGCGAGGCACAGGCTGAGTACAGGAAGTTATTTTTGCCTTGCGGAAACTGTAAAGACTTATGTCTTTCCTTTCAAGAGTTTCTGCCTCATAAAAAACAGTGGGCTGAACCATACCGAAGACTTTTTTGAGCTCACCCTGGGAAGAGTCGAGATTGAAATGAATTTTCTCGGCGCTCATCACTTCATTCGGCATCTGAATAACCACATTGCCCTCAGCATAAACATCTCTGGTTTCAGTATTGAGTTCTACCCTGTCAGCTAAAAGTTTAATATTTTTATAGTGAACCTCCACATTTCCAGTGGCCAAAAGGCGTTCTTTTATCTTCTCTTTATAATGAGCAATTACCATTATTTCACCAGGACGAAGTTCTGTTTCTTGAGATAATAGATACTCATTAGGAATCAACAAATTTATTAAAAAAAAGAAGCCTACAAAAAGAGCAAAAAGGGGGACTGTCCCCCTTTTTAACTTTTTCAAGGTTTTTTCTCTTCTTTTCAATAGAACGCATCCTTTTTGGCGAGATTCATATTCATCTGCATTAAATTATGATATATATACAATCTGTTACTTCCGTTCTATTCAATACCCTAATTTTCACCACTCAAAAATTTAACACATCTCCTCTCTATTAATCAATAAAAAGTAACTAATTCAATAGGTTAGGACCACTGCTATCCTTATTCAGGATTGCTTGAACTATAAGGACTGCTGTTCCAACCATGATAACTTAATCTGTAGGGCCTGCTGTCCTCAGCGGACCGCCTAATTAGATAACGGACCGCTCGGAAACGGTCCCTACAGACAGCCAAAAACAATACCCGATCATAGCTATGTAAACTAAAAATTTGACAACGAGCTATTCTCTATGATAATTAAACTACAATCCTTAAAGGGAGCTTTATTAAAATGCGAGAGGGCGGTCATGAATAAAAAAGATTTAAAGATTACTTTGTTTTTCTTTATTCTCCCCTTAATTTTACTATTACCATCCTGTAAAAAAAATCCTGCAGAGGGAACCACACTAAAAACACCTCCTTTAGTAGGGACCGAGGTAGATGTCAAAAAAATCGAATCTCAAACAGGAATTTCTTTTAAAATACTAAAAACTGAATCTATTGGCTACACGCCTCTGCATAAATTTTACTGGGTCTGCCTCAAAGACAAAATTAATAAACAACGACTTGAGACGCTGGCCGAGGCTATAATAAAAGAAACCATCGTCTTAAAACCAAATACCTATCACAGTTTTACCATCCATTTCTTCTGGGAGAACGAACTCAGAGAAACAATAGGAAAGTCACCCTGTTTTGCTCGGGCTACCTTCCTGCCTGAAGGAAACTGGCAGAAGGTGGGCCGCCTCCCTATTGACGATTACAAAAACTATAAACTAAGCTGCACCTTTCTCGAATAATTTGTCATGAATGAATTTACACTCACTATATCAAATAATGAAAATTCTATTTTCAAAATAATAAAAATGTCATTGCG
>CAZEQD010000018.1:0-35982 GCA_964514305.1 uncultured Eubacteriales bacterium | reverse complement strand
CCGATCAGACTATTCAACAGACAGATGTTATCATGACTATTACTCCCCATATTATCCGCACAATTCCCCTTACAGCAAAGGATTCTAAGCCTTTGTGGACTAATTTAGGCGGGATAACAGCTACAGCCAGAACTACAGCCCCTAAGCCTGAGGAACTTTCTCGGCTGGAGTCGATGAGGCGCCGTCTGGAAGAGGAAAGTCAGAAAGAAAGTGAGGCTGGCCAAAATCAAATTTTTCTTAGCCCTTCCAGCTTAGAAGTCCCTTTAGGTCGAGAATTCAGGATAAGTGTAAACCTTCGTTCTCAACAATCAATAACCAATATGTCTATTAATATTAACTTCAACAATCAAGTGGTAAAATTAAAGGAAGTAAATAAAGGCGCAGTTCTCAACCAGCTTGGTCCTTCTCTGCCTTTCTTGAAAAATATAGATAACAGCTCTGGTTTATGTACAATTGGCTTTTCCAGCCCTGAACCAAGTAAAGGCCTAAAGGGTTCAGGCAGGATGGCTACTCTTGTCTTTGAATCAATCGCTAAAGGGGAAAGCGAAGTTAGCTTGACTAATATTGTGGCTAATGGTCCTGGGGGACAATCTTTAACTTTTGCTTCTCGGCCGGCTCGAGTAATTATCCGCTGAATTTTTTATTGTCATTTATGGCTTTGATGAGAAAAATACAGGTTGTTTGAGGCCTTACCTTATGAACTTCTGAAATAGGGAGGCTGTAGACCCAAATTATTTGCTCTCCAGAGAGGAAAACAGGAAGTTTCTCTCTTAGAGAAAGGGGGATATGTTTAGCTCTCATTATCTCTTTTAGCTTTTTCCGGCCAGGCGATCCTAAGGGTTGATAGCTATCGCCGGGTTTACGGCTGCGGATTGAAAGGGGAAATTTAAGTTTGGACCTATCAAGGTAAGCAGTTAGTTTATCATTGAAATTAAATGAAGTCACCTTTTGAGCCTCTAATTCTTGGGCTTCAAATGTAAGGCCAATCTCTTTTATTTCGATTTTATTCTGGCCAGACCAACTATATTGATATTTAACTTTAGGTAATTTTTTGGTTTTTAAAGAGAAAATTCCTCTTTCTCTGCGCAAGATGATATCTTTTTTTAAATAGCATTCTTTACCCTCTTTTAAGTCTAAAACAGTTTCAATATCCTTGAATGAAATATCTCTTAGATTTCCTTTTAGTTTTTGAATAAAATAGCGCACTATTCGCCGTTGAAGGGCTAAGGGAAGCTGACCAAGGTGTTTAGCAGATAGCTGCAGCTGACCGTTTTTGGCAACGATAAGAGCAGTTTGAGCTTTGGCTTCGACTATTCTCTCCAATAAAGCCTCTTCTTCCTGCCAGATAGAAGCTAACCGGGCTAGATGGGCTACAATTTGGAGTTCAAAATTCTCCTTGATAAATGGTATAAGCTCTAATCTTATCCTGTTTCGAAAGAAACGACGATCGAAATTACTCTCATCAAGGCGATAAGGAATATTCCTCTTTTTAAGGAAGAAGATTATCTTTTCTCGCTCTAATTCAATGAGGGGTCGGATTATCTTTCCTTCCAGAGCAGGGTAAATGCCGGCTAGGCCTCTTAGGCCACTGCCTCTCATTATTCTCATTAACAACGTTTCAGCTTGGTCACTCATGGTATGACCGGTGGCAATTTTATTGGCTCCTATTTTAGCTGAGGTTTTTTTTAAGAAGTCATATCTAAGGTGGCGAGCAGTTTCTTCCAGATTTATTTTCCTTTTTTTAGCCAGAGAACGGACTTCTGCGGAACCAACAAAAAGAGGCAGTGAATATCTGGCCGCTATTTCCTGGACAAAACGTTGATCTTCATCTGCACTTAAGCGGAGCTTATGATTAAAATGAGCCAAAGAAAGACGAAGAGAGAATTCTGGCTGGAGCTCAAGTAAGGCAGCCAGCAAGCAACTTGAATCTGTTCCTCCTGAATAAGCTAGAAGGACGTGGTCAGCCTGGTGAAGAAGATTATACTTGATTATTGTTTTCCTGACTACTGATAGAATCCCAGTTGTTTTGTCCATCATTCGCCCTTGATTTTATCTGAAGTCTCCAGCACCTGATTGAATTCTAAGAAGACTGAACTTGTCTGGCTGTTCAACAAGATTTGACTCTTTAAGGCTCTTAATTTCACCTGGAATCAATCCTTGGCCAATAGGATCTCTTGCCCTTAGGAATTTAAATTAAGATTTTTCATTTAATGTGGCGGTGGAGGGACTCGAACCCCCGACGCTGCGGATATGAGCCGCATGCTCTAACCACCTGAGCTACACCGCCGGCTGCAGAGATTTTATCCCAATCTCAAGTTGAAGTCAATTTGAGGGGAGAGAAAGGAAACGCTCCAAGTTAAAAATTGTGGAATCCGCTGTCTCCAGCAGGCCATAGAATTTGAAATGTACAAATTGAAATACTGGATACAGGGATAAGCATTTATCAAGTTTTAATGGAGGTTAAAAAGGTTAGCCGCTCCAGATGAAATAATTGATCAGGGGGGTGAAGCCCAAATCATAAATATCACCCAGAGATTCACCTTAAGAGGCGATTGACGCCTTAAGACTAGGATAATACATATATTATTACTAAATAAAAAATAGAGGACTATGCTTTAAATGTCAGCCAAAAATAAAAAGATGCCCAAAGTCAGGCCAAATGGATTTACTTTTATAGAAATTGTTGTTGTAATCGGCATAATTGGCATGATTTCTCTCCTTTTTTATCCTGATGTAAGAAGGTCAATAGAGGTAAGGAAATTAGAAAATGAGGCCCGAGATGTCCTAACGACCATGCAAAGAGCAAAATTTCAAGCTGTTAAAACCAAGTTGAATCATAGAGTAGGCTTTGTCAATAACAACAACCAGTGGTTTTTTTTCATTGAAAGAGAAGTAACTCCAGACAACTGGAGCCTCTTTCCCGGCTTTGTCCGCAAGCCCATATCTTCGGAATTTAATGTGGTCGTTGATTTTCCTGATTCAACGGGAGTTCCGGATAAGGCGGTGGTTTTTTCCCCTTTAGGTTTCGTTTTAAATTACGATAATAACCATCACAGCCTAAGTCTTCAAAGTCTCAAACTGGATAGATACGATCAACCTGATTTGAGAATCATTAATGTTTATGCCGGAGGCTCAATTCAATATTTAGAATCTGAAAGTCAATGAGGGTATTGATGAGGATCAAGAAAAAAGATTTAAATTTGCCTCTGAAAGAAAGGAGAAGAAAGGGATTTACTTTAATGGAGGTTGTCATAGGGATTGCTTTAATAGCAATCGCTCTCTTAGGATTAGCTCAAGTTTTCACCTATAGCGTCATGAATAATTCTCGTTCAGAACGGATGTCAGTAGCTACTTATTTGGCCCAGCAGCAGATAGATTCTTTGAGGAGTTTAACGGCTGATGAATTAAATGCCTTGACTGCAGGAGCTATAGATGAGCAGATCGACCTTAATAATGACGGCAGCTATGATTTTAGAAGAATCACTCAAGTCCAGAATACAGGCAGCAACTGGGCCATTAGAGTTATGGTCTTTTCCGCAGAAGAAATGAATAGATCTTTAAATTCACTTATCCAGAATCCTCGGCAATACCGGGTAAGAGCAGATGTTAACACTGTTATTACCCGGTGAAAGACAGCAGACAGCGGCAAAAAATGGATGAAAAAATGAAGCCTGTTAAAAAAATTTCAGAGATTTATCGACAGTCAAAGCCAGGTTTTACTTTGCTGGAACTCCTAGTGGCCAGTGCTGTCATGCTCATTGTTATTCTGGGAACATTATCTCTTTATATGAGAAGCAATAAAATCTCTGTTGACCAGCAGCAGATAGCTGAAATACAGCATGATGTAAGAACCTCTATGTTTTTTATTTCGAGAGATGTTAGGTCAGCCGGAGTTGGTCTTACCTTAGATATTGCCGGCTATTTTCTGGAAGGTAAAGATGGCTTTGGGCCTGCCCCTGAATCCTCTGATTATATAAAACTTTTAGGAAATTTTGATGATCCTCTGGCTATAAAAATTCGCCAGTATCAAGGGGGAGGAGGCGGTGGCGCAGCTACTGCTTTTTTATATGAATTTGAACTGGAGAATTCTCCCTATGAGTGTCCCGATTATTATGAAAACAGGAATGTCATAATAGTATCTACCAAGTGTCCAGGCTGCTTTGCTTTTCGCTATGTTCCCCAGAATAGTGTTTTTGGCTGTGGCAGCGGTGTGGCTCATATTAACATGCAACCTGGTCAGTCTGAGCTTAACCCTCCAGGAGGGCTGGTAGATACCGGTTGTTCAGGTGACTGTTACGATGATGGAATATTAACTTTCGGTCAGATCAAACAATACTGGCTGGATACAACCGGGAATCCGGGCGACTACCCTGGTCTGAATCTAACCCTAGGCCAGGATGGTTATTTGGGATTGCCTAATGTTTTGTACTTGACCACGGTTGATGACAGCGGCACCATCAGCCATATGCCTCTAGCCCAAAATATTGAGAATCTTCAATTTCAGTATAATCTAGTTGATGGCAGCGGCAATTTTTTAGGTTTCTCTGACTGGCAGGATACCTGGACTCAAGATGACATCAGCCGCATCCGCCAGGTTAGAATCTGGATTCTGGGGAAAACACCAAAGCCAATGGTCAGCATTTCGGCCAATGTTCCCGCCAACCTTTATCTTTACCGAAGGCCAGCTGTAGCTAATAGTCCAGCGGCTGGTCAGGCTGACAGACACCGCCGCTTTTTGCTCGATTCGACAGTTAATATTAGGAACCTGACTTTAAATATTTACAATACGGGAACAAGATAAATGGACATTATAAAAATTAAAAAAGATATGTCTATGATTGGAAGACAGAAGCAGAAAAATAATTCAGCTAAAGGGGTGGCCTTAATTGTAGTCATCCTTGTTTTGGCTTTTATGTTGACCATCGGTTTGGTTCTCTTAACGGTAACAGCCACTGGCCCCCAGGTAGCCGGCAATATCCGCACCCAGCAGCAGGCTTTTGATGCGGCTGAGGCTGGCTTTGATGCTTCCTGGTTGACTATTGAGGATTTTTTCACCAATGACGCTTGGACTAGTTTTGATGGTCATTATTTAAAAGAGCCTTTGGGTATCGACCTTCCCACTTCTCAGAACTATTTTCGGAAATTAACTGATTTAGAAGTTTTAAACTTATTGGATCCTGATGATGATGGAACCTGTGATTATGCCAATGTCATATTTTTTAAACAGCCTTATCACTATGATGAGGGTGGTGAGCTTGATCTTACTTACAGCTATACTGCCTTTTTAATTGATGATGAGGCAGCCGGAGGTAGTCCAGATCCAGGTGATGCCCTCCTGGTTTGTATTGGCCTTGTCCGCCGCGGCGATAACATCACTACTTCTAGATTAGAAATAGGCTTGGCTATTCAGCTGCCTGGGACTACTTATTGAAAAAGAGAGGCATAAAATGAGAAAGAGGAAAAAATCTTTAATTCTCTTTGGGCCCTTGATTATTATAATAATGGTCTTTGCTCTCAAATTCTGGGCTCAACAGGAATGTACCGAGTATCGAGGAAATTTCACTGAAAATTTTGACACAGATGATTATAAAGATGTCCAAAATTCGTCAGTAGCTAATTGGCCTCCAGGTCCTGTGTCCTTGAATTTTTTAGGGGCTAATTTTGAGGTTACCGAACCGGCCGGTATGGGAGCTAAGATTTATGTTTGTGATGCCGGTGATTTTGACGGAGATGGTTATCCAGATCTTATCGGTTTAGATATTGCCAATAATTACCGATTAATATTGGTTAGAAATAAATTTGAAGATGCTGATGGAGATGGTATTGATGATGATGGAGTTGTTTTCCAGGTTGATCCCACCGAAGTCTATGATGAAGGTCTCCGGGTTGGACCGGCTTCGATCACCGTGGCTGATTACAATAACGACGGGCTTCTTGATTTTTTCTTTTATAAAAATCGTCGTGATGAATTTGGTTATACCGAGTTTGTGGCGGCTATTTATATTAATGTGGGCACCGCCACTGATCCTGACTTTTATCCTTATTATTCTTCTCCCAATCTCAATTTTTCTCAGAAGTTCATGGATGCAGGTATTTACTGCAACTGGGCGGCCGATCACCTCTGTTCGGTAGATATAGATGGTGATGGCGATGTGGATGTTTTGGCCATCAGCCAGGATAAAATATTTCTGATCAGAAATCCTGGCTCCGATAATTTTGAATTGGATAGCTTTGAAGTTAGCGAACTCAACTATGATCAGAGGACTGGTTTTACTATCGGCCGCGGCGGTTCTTCCGTGGATGCGGCTGACTTCGATAAAGATGGGGATATCGATGTCATTGGCGGAACTGTAAATGATATTGACTATTTAGTTTATTATGAAAATGATGGCACTGGCCATTTTACCCGTCAGGAGATTCCTATTCCCGAACCCAGCGCTACTGGCACAGTAGCCACTTGTGTAGCTGATTTCAATCATGATGGTTATATTGATATTTATGGAGCGAATGACCGCTGGAATGCCGGCAATGAGGCCAGGATGTGGCTTATGAAAAATAAAGGCACGACTCCTATGGATTTTGATTTTAAATGTCTTAATGACTGTCAGCCAATCCTTCCTTCTCCTCATGATGTGGATATGAGTGCTTCTCTGGATTATGACCAGGACGGTGATGTAGATGTGGTTTTAGCCGATGCCAACCATTCTGGTGATTATTATTTAATTATCAATCAACTGGCTCCAGTTTACGCTCTTTATGGAGAGGCTCGTTCTACCAGTTATACCTCAAGTCTTAATCCCTACCAGTATGCTATAACCAAAATCCGCATTACTAATTTGAGGCAGGGAGTAAGGGGTGGCTCTAGTGAAGACTTAGCTGTTGAGATTTATTTTTCTAATAATGGGCGGGATTGGGAGTTATATCAAAGGTATGAAGGTGATGAGATTCGCGATTATTCTCGTCTTCCCTGGCACACTTTTAATCACTTCGGTGCACAGCTGATGTGGAAAGCGATTTTATCGGCCTCTGAAGACCAAATGGAAGAGTATGAAGGAGCATCTTTTGAAACTCCTCTTATTCATGAGATCGAAGTTGAGTATATTTTTGTTGACCGGCGAGAGTATTCGAGAACTTCAGTAGCTGTGACTACGGTTACTAATGAAAATAACCAACAAATGAAGCTGGTTATTGCCGGTAGTTTTTATTTTCCAGGCTGGCAAGGTCAACTCAGGGCTTATGATGTTTCAGGCATGATTCCGGAGGATACTTCTTACACCGCTCTGAGGACGGTGACTCGATCTGATCTCTCAGCCCCATCTGGCCGCGAGCTTGTGGCCTCTGGAGTTGAGATTTTATGGGATGCTGGCCAGCTCCTCAATGATCGTTCAGCCAGCTCCAGGACAATTTATACTGCCTATTATGAAAATTCTGATTTTAAGAGGATTGACTTTACTGAAGCTAATGTAGGTACTCTTGGCCCTCTTCTTCAGGATGTAAATAATGATAATGTAGGTTTGATTAACTTCATTAGAGGCGAAGGCCGAGACTGGAAATTGGGTGATATCAACCATTCAAATCCACTTGTAGTTGGACCACCAGAGGGAGTGGAGAGCCAAATGGGTAGCGGCTATGAAAATTTTAAAAATAACTGGCAAAACAGGCACAAGGTAGTCTATGTGGGAGCTAATGACGGTATGCTCCATTGTTTTGATGTTTTGACTGGTGAAGAACGCTGGTCCTTTATCCCTTATAATCTCCTGCCTAAACTAAGAAATATGTGGATGGTTGATCAAGCCACTGGCGACAGATTTTTTGCTCGAGATGCCTACGTTGATGGTTCACCTGTAGCCGCTGATGTCTATATCGATGTTGACGGCAATGGTACTAAGGAATGGCGGACGATTCTTATTTGCGGCCAAGGACCTGGCCAGGGAAGTACTGTTGGCGGCGGAATAAATTATTATTTTGCTCTAGACATTACCGATCCTGATAATCCTCAACCTTTATGGGAAGTAACGATAGCGACCATGGGGGAAACACGGTCAGTACCTGCAGTGGGTAAAGTAGTCAAGGAAGGTGAAGATACTTGGGTGTCTTTTGTTGGTTCTGGCTATGATAATGATCCCGATGAGGAAGTAGGTAATTATCTTTATGCTTTAGATTTAAATAATGGTCAAATTTTCTGGAGTTATGAGGCTCAGGATGTTGATACTTCTGGAGAATATCTAAATATTGCCAATGCCATCCCTGGTTCACCGACTGTAGTTGATATAGACCAGGATGGCTATGCTGACCGGGTTTATGTAGGAGATTTAGATGGGCGCCTCTGGAGAGTGGACGTCAGCTCTGAATTCAGGGTGCAGGGCAATCATACCACTTGGGACTCTGAAGTGGAGAATATTTATGAAGATGCCCATAATTATCCCATTTTATCCAAGCCTGCTGTTTGGCTAGATCCAACCTCATCTCAGTCTATACCGCGGATTTATTTCGGTACCGGTGGCGACGATAATGCTCCGAGCGATGTAACTTATTCTTTTATAGCCCTCCAAGATGGAACTTCTCCTGAGGTAGAGTGGTTTATGGGAGATCCTGATGAGCTTAATCTTCCGGCCGAGAAAGATGTGGGAGATCTAGGTGTCGGTGAAAAAGTATGGGCAGATCCTAAGGTGGCTAATTTTATTGTTTATTTCAGTACCCTAACTGGGAGCATCGAAAGTGTTGATCCCTGTCAGAGCTTGGCTGGCATAGGAAAACTCTATGCCCGCTATATAAGATCGGTAGCTGGTTCTGTTATTGGAGGCACAGCCTTAAAGACTGTATCGGGACCGACTGAAAGCTTAAATCTTGTCTCTAAGACACGCGCAGCTGTAACTTTAGGAGAAACAGATAAAACTCAAGGGAACGTAAGAAAAAGAGAAGTCTATATCCAGGAGTATGATTCAACTATTCAAAAGATGGAACAACCGGTTGGAGCTCTGCTCAGTGTTAAATCCTGGCGTGAAATTTATAAGATAATAAAATAAAAATAGAATTATTTCTTTTAGCTATCATCACCATCTAAAATCTTCTAAAATCTACTTATTTTATTAACGACTTTTATAAAGATTGAGATAAGCATTTATAATTTTTTCTCCCCAGAGGAGAGCCACGAAGGCAGCTGGAGCTAAGAATGTTCCAAAAGGGATGGCAAACTGAAGGTTTTTTTTCTTAAAAAGAATAAGGGAGATGCCTATCAAAGCGCCTATGAATGAAGCCAGAATTAAAGTAAAGAAAGTCAACCGCCAGCCCAAATAGGCTCCTATCATAAGCATCATGGTTACATCTCCTAGACCCAGGCCTTCTCTTTTGCGTAGCCAATAATAGGCGCCATAGATAAAAAGTAAAATCCCAGCACCAGCACCAGCCCCGATGAGAGCCTGAATAAAAGAAAGGTCTTGACGAAAAAAAGAGTAGAGAAGAGCTAAAGCCAAGCATGGCAGAGTAATTTCGTCAGGCAGAAGCTGATGATAAAAATCGATAAAGCCTAAGACAATAAGGGCGCTGACAAAAAGACAGGAAGCTAGGAAAAAGAAGCTCAGGCCATTCTGGCTGTAAAGGAGAAGAAAACAAGCAGGAGTTAAAGCCTCAACCAGGGGATAGGTGAAAGATATTTTTGCTTGACAGTAGCGGCATCTTCCCTTCAAGATTAAGTAAGAAAGGAGGGGAATATTGTCATAAGGTTTTATTTTATGGTGGCAATAGGGACAGGATGAAGAGGGTTTAATAAGGCTCATTCCTTGGGGAAGACGGTATATGACCACATTAAGGAAACTCCCCCAAGCTAAGCCGAGGGCTATGATTAATATTATCTTTTCCATGGGTTAGAAGGAGCTTCAACTTCGCCCGTTTGAGGATTATAGAGGTAATTCTTTCCATCTAAATCTCTAGGCAGGGAGGCTAGAAGTCCGGCTCTTACCAGCTCGGAGAGAGTCTGTGGTCTAGTTCCAAATTTCAGTTTGTAGCGGGCAATGGCCTTTTTTAGAGTTTTAATATCTAGGGTAGACTTAATGCGGTAAAGGTGGGCAGAAGCAATTTTTTTGATGCGCTCATCTGGGGCTGTTTGATAGACTTCTTTCCATGAATTCCAGGCTGTTTGGTAGTCGCCGACATTGAAAGCGGCATTAGCATAGAGTCTCTTAGTTATAGGTGGAGCACCAGGAATTTCCATAGCTTTTTTGTAGTATATTTGGGCCAGATGATAGTCTTTTACGGTCATCTGGGCATAATGTCCAGCTTCAAAAGGGAAAATCCACTGATCAGGATTTTTCTGGAGGCCTCTATCCAAAATCTTAAAGGCTAAGTTTAAGTCTCTGGCTTCATAGACAGCAATTATAGCTCCAATCTCGTAAGGATCTAGATAATGAGGGTCGAGTTCAGCTATAACTGAAAAAATATGGTCAAGATATTGAAAACGGTCCTTAATAGAATAATTGCTGTAATACTGAATGGCCCAGAGATAGATTAGGTCAGCCAGCAGCGAAGAGTAGCCAAAAGTTCCATACTTTAGATATTTTCCTGAGGGCAAATAAATAATAGATGAGCCAGGAATTTTTGCTCTGGAAATTTTATCAACTTTTACTTTAAGAGCCATGAAAGCAGCCAAGCTCACTATTAAAATAAGAGCCACAATACTTTTTTTCATCTTTTAAATAAAATCTCTTTTTCTAAAAACAAGGACAGCCAGGGCTAAGAGAAAAATAATGTAAAAAATTCCGTAAGCTGCAGAAAAGAGAAAAACCTTACTGGGAAGAGGAAGGTGATGGACGATCTCGGTTTTAAAGTTGAAATTTTCAAGATCAGGAAGGAACGTATAAACAATTTGAGCTAATATTTTGACTAAACCGGGCTTCATTTTACTGATAGGAGCCTCAAGTCCCCAAGAAAGATGGCCTATTAGATAAAAAGACAGAGAAAAGATGGAGCTTAAAATAGGGGTAGAAAAGCAGGAGAAAAAAATGGCTACAGCCGTTATCAAACAAATTTCAATAAATATGTAAAAGATGGCCACCAGCAACGGCCATTCAACCCGGAGTGTGTGAGCAAAGACTATAGCCAGAAAAATCAAGCTCATCAGACTAAGCATAACCAGAAGAGTGAGAACCAAGCCCAAATATTTCCCGAGGAGAAATTGGTAGCGATGGATAGGCTTGGAGAGAAGGGTATAAATTGTCTTCTTGTCGATTTCTTTATAAACTAGGCCAGTCCCCATCAGGATGGCCATTAGAGCACCAAAAAGGGAAAGAGAAGCCAGACCCACATCTTTAATAATTTTCACCCTATCGCCCACGGTCAGAAGGGCTAGCAGCCGGGAAAAAATCAAACTGGCAGCAGCGAAAAAGAGGAGCAGATAAAGGATTCTGTCTCTTATAGCTTCTCTAAAAGTATTGGCGGCTATAGCTTTTATTTTCATCTTTGTTTAACCATATCTACGAATAAATCCTCCAAGGTAGCTGTTCGGGGAATTAGTGAATGAATTTTCCCCTTTTGCCTATGGACGATGTCTATCACCTTTTCAATATTATCCTCATTAACAACTTTAACCAGTGTTTTGCCACCAGTTGAAGAAATTACTTCTCCAATATTCTTTAAATTATCGCTATTTATTCCAGATAGAGTAATTTCTGTAAATAGTATTTTTTCGGAAATTAAATCCTGCAGACTTCCTTGATTTACAATTTGGCCATTGACAATGATGGCCACCTGGTCACATATCATTTCTATATCTTGGAGAATATGAGAACAGAGAAATACAGTTTTTCCTTCTTCTTTGAGCCTAACAATGATGTCTCTTATTTCTTTTCTCCCCAAAGGATCGAGGCCCCCTAATGGTTCATCCAGAAAGATGAGAGAGGGATCATGGATGAGAGCTTGAGCTAAACCGATCCTCTGGAGCATTCCTCTTGAAAATTTTCTCAGCTGCAAGTCAGCTGATTCTTCTAAACCAACCAACCGAAGAAGTTGGGGGATTTTTTCTTCCTTTTCTTTTTTCTTAAGAAGCGATAATTGGCAATAGAATTGAAGAAATTCGGTGGCTGTTAAATAATCATAGAAATAAGGATTTTCCGGTAAGTAGCCAACTTTTTCTTTAGCTTTAAGAGAAAGATGAGGCTGATTGAATATTTTGATATTACCTTTTTCGGGGAAAATAAGCCCCAATATGCATTTGAGAGTAGTTGTTTTGCCGGCCCCATTGGGTCCTAAATAGCCAAAAATTTCGCCTTCTTTAACTTCAAGAGAGATGCCTTTCAAGATTTTCTTTTTTTTAGGGATAAAACCTACTTTAAAAGATTTATGGAGATTTTCTACTCTGAGAATAACGGCCATCGACTTTTCTTATGTGTTTATTTAACTAAAAATACTTTTTATTTCAAACCATCCTAAACCAGACCCTTTATTTTTTGAGCATTTTTAAGAAGCCACTTTAGGGTAAAAAGATGCTCTCTATTCAAGGCCAGATGAGTTTGGAGCTGAGATTTAATTTCTCCTTCATCTATAATTGAGATAAGTTTTTCATATTGAGCAATCAATTTGTTCTCAGCGGGGATCAGCAATTCTAGAGCCGAAATCCTGTCTTTATCAGGATAAAAGGAAGGCATTGGTCTTTTGCTTTTTTCTAGGCCATCAGCGTCCTTTTCAGCGTTTTCAATTTGGATTACATCTCCCATCTTTATAAGAATTCCTGAATTCTTATCCCAATGTCTCATGTGATCTACAGAATTCTTAAACAGGCGCTGACTTAAATCTTGATGCTCGCTAAAAAGCAACATATATTTAAGATAACTATGCATAAGCTCATTCTCCAGGCGGGTAATTGTTTGCAGGAGCTGAATATCTTCGCAATCAGCATTTTCAGGTTTCGCTTGGTAGATAAGGGCCCCATCAGCCCCTTCCTTTTTTAGAGCTTCTATCATTGCTTCAAACTGTTGGGAATGGCGGACCTCATCATAAGAAATATTGAGGAGCATATTTTGAATTTTAGGAAATGTTTCCTCTTTAAACCTGGCAGATTGATAAAGATTGGTAACCATATCTTCAGTCATTTTATCTCTTTTAAGATTGTCTGTAATTTTTGGATATCGCCAGACCTCGTCTGTCTGAAATGAAGGTTGCCCTCCCATTTGGGTGATAATAATTCCTAGCTGAAGGGAGTGGTACATTTCATCAACGCCAATTTGAATGACCTGAGCTCTAATATCGGTTTTGATCTTCATGATTGGATCTTGGTAAAAGAATTTTGCCTTAGGCATGGAATAGGCATGAATGGTATATTCTAAACTGACTGTCCATTCGTGCTCTAAAGCTTGATTCAAAAGTTGGAGAACATCTTCTTTGGTTTCATAATAACGGTTTTTAGCCATTTATTCTACTTTCTCTTTTTTGAATTATAACTATTTTTGCCCGAAAAATCACCCCTAAAATCATCCCCAGAGGTGATTGACTGCTGAAGAGGCTTCTGGCATTCTCATTAAAGATTGCAGCCTCAATAGGTACAAAACGTGCCTCATCCAAGGCGAAGTGAGGTTGTTAACGAGGAGAGATGAGGATTCCTCTCCCGCCCTCCTTTCAATTACCCCCTTGGGTTCAAATTCCCATCAAGGGGGTAATCTTTTTAATTTTGGTTCCAGAAGTTCATCGATAGGACGCTTAGCCTTAATATAATTGAGCAGCAGCTGGAGGCTATTTTCCAGTAATAGGCGGCGATGAAATCCTGAGCGCTCCCATTTAATAAGACGTATAAGACCCTTATCTATTTCAAGGCAGGTAATTCCATTGGTATAACCACAACAGCCATCGTTGAAGTAACAAGGAATTGGCAGCTGGGGATAAAGGCTTAATGATTTGGGCCAAAGACCTTGTCTTCTTTGAAGGATTCTTTTCATCTCTCTTTTTTTTCTTTCTATTTCTTTTCTAATATTTTTTTGATCAGCAAGAGAAGAGCTGTTTGAATTTTCTAAATATTGAATCTCTATCCGCAGTCGGTCATAGTGGGTTAATGAAGCAAACATAGCTCGGTGAGTATGACCACAGATAAGCATTATTTTCATTTTTTTGGCCCAATTGTAGTATTGAAGCTCTAAATCTTCTCTAATTTGGACGTTTTCAGCTGGACCGTCAATTCCTATATGGAAGAGCCTTTGTATTGTTTTCCAGATGAAGTGGACGGCCCAGCGACTTATCCTCCAAGCTTTGTCATCGAAAAAGCGGCCTTGGTGACCATGAATTATGAAGATATCAGGGCCAAGGCAGAGACCTTCTCGATGATCTACCGGCTCCAAAACCTTAATCTGTCGCTTTCGACAGTATCTTTTAAAACGGGACAGGGATACTTCTTTATCGTGATTTCCCCAGATTCTTATTTTCTTTTTGTTAAAGGGATTTTCCAGAGCAAGGTCAATCTCTTTTTGGATCAAATCTTTATAATGAGGGAGGATTTGATCATAGCTGTTTTCCCAGAGCTCTTCATTATCGCCCACAACTAGCAGTCGATAACCCTGGCTCTGGTAATAATCTAAAGCCTTTTCATAAAGCCGGGCGTTTTTTTTAAAATCATCAGCCGCACTGCCGTCTCCTTTATGGTGATCAGAGAAAATTACTAAGCGGCATCCCTGGGGATCAAAAGGAATCTGCTTGGTAGGCTGGCAGGCTTCTTTATAAATTCTGTTGAATTTCCTTACCATTCTGCGGCTGAACATCGCTCTCTTTGGGGTAGCAGAAATTTTAGTTATGATAACAGATCGAGAAAATTATCTCTATTAATTTTTGCGGCTTTAGAATCTCCAAAATCGTGATCAGTGAAATTCTTCACAAAGGAAAAAAATTTTGCAGCGATTTCCTTCTATCCTCGCCAAGCCCCCGATGGAGAAAAATCACTGCTTATAAGTATAACCTTCTTCATTATTAGCTATCACAGTTTTTTGAATGTTTATTTTGGAGGTTTTATTTTTTTAAATAAAGACTAAGAAAGTTTCAATTATTGCTTTGGCTTTAAATATCATGTATTCTTTTTTTGCTATGGAAAGTTTTCAAGCAGAGAGGAGGATTTATGTCTGATTTTGGTGATGCAATTCGGGAAAGCGATGATTTTGAAGTGGCCATTGTGGGCCTTCCTTTTGACGCCAAATCATGCTATTTGAGAGGAGCAGCCAAAGGCCCTCAGGCGATAAGAGCTGCTTCCAGTGGAAAAGCTATTGATCCTTGGACTGAGTTGGGAGTCAACCTGGAAGAAGATCTGACAATGGTCGACAGAGGAGACCTGCAATTAAAAGAGGATTTTAGAGAAAATTTCTCCACAATTGAGAAAGAAATTCTTTTCATTTTAGATAAAGGAGCTGTGCCCATAATTTTAGGAGGAGATCATTCTCTTACCTATCCCTTGGTTAAAGCTTTTCAGCATAGATTTAAGAAGCTGGATATTCTTCATTTTGACGCCCATCCTGATCTTTCTGAGGAGCTCTATGGAGATCGTTTCTCTCATGCTTGCCCCATGGCCAGGATACTCGAAGATGGTCTCAGCCGAAGAATGGTTCAGGTGGGTATAAGAGCGGCTACAGGAGAACACCGGCAACAAGCTAAGAAGTATGGAGTGGAAATGATCGAAATGAGAACCCTTAAAAGCTCCTTAACTCTTAATTTCGATCATCCTCTTTATATTTCTTTTGATCTGGACGCCTTGGATCCTGCCTTTGCCCCTGGAGTTGCTCATCATGAACCGGGAGGATTGACTACCCGCCAGGTCATTGATATCCTCCATCGTTTAAAAGCTAGGATAGTAGGAATGGATGTGGTTGAGCTTAACCCAACTAGAGATCCCGTGGGAATTACAGCCGCAGCTGCGGTAAAGATAATAAAAGAAGTAGCCGGGAAAATTTATTATCAATTCTCTAAATCAAGGTCGCCTATGCCTCGGCCGTAAACACTGTCTCTGGAAAATAAAAGAATCGATGACCTTTTTCTTCTTTGGAGCAGATTTTTTTAAATGCGGATCAGGCTCAGAAAATAAACAGGGCTAAACAAGCTTTACAATTTTTTCCAGCCAATTTTTATCTACTTCAGAAAAGGCATTAAGCTGGCGGCTGTCAACATCTAGAACAGCCCAAGCCTGGCCTTCTTCATTGAGAAGAGGGACGACAATTTCTGAATTGGAGCGGCTGTCACAGGTAATATGTCCAGGAAACTTATGGACATCAGGAACAATAATAGTTTTTTTACTTTCAACGCCTGCCCAGCAAACTCCTCTTTTTTTTTCTAAAACCTGACAGGCTATAGGTCCCTGATAAGGACCGACGGTTAACTCCCCTCCTTGGAGGATATAAAAGCCGGTCCAGAAGTAATGGGGCATTTTGAAATGAAGGACAGCCACAATTGAAGCCATATGAGCAATTTGGTTATCAGTTTTGGATACCAGTTGTTCCAACTGATGATAAATTCTTTGGTATCTCCGCTGAAGAATATCTTTATTTAACAATTTTTTTCCGTTCTTTTTCAGGTCGAATTGCTTAGGCGAATGTAGCATTTTGGCCTTTAGGAGTCAAGTCAGATGGGAAAATCCTTCAGAGAAATGAGATGGTTGAAGACAGTTGATTGACTTTTCCAGCCATGTCTATTATTTTCTTTTTATAATGAAACCTGAGGAGGGAAGGGTGAAAAATATTTTTTTAAAAATATTTTCTTTGTATTTGATCTTATCCTTTAGCGCTGGTTATATTTTTAGCCAAAGAAGAGAAAATATTTATCGGCTCAGTCTGGAGCTGGAAAAGAAAGCTTCATAAAAAGCCTTTCGTTGCTACTATCTCTTTTAATCTTGGTTTAGAAAATTACTTAGCGGTAATTAAGTGCGGGCTGTTGTCAGCAAAAGGGGGGTTGATGATGGGAACCTAAAAGGTGGGAGCTCTCTCCAGCCCGCTCAAGAGAGCCAATAAAAATTATAACACAAAAGTCAAATTTGTAAAGAAAAATTATGAAAAAAAGAAAAAAATATTTAATTCTCTTTTCCTGCTAGAAAAAAATGATGTATTATCTTTTTAAAGGAAGAAGCTTATGAGTCTATCGCTCCTGCTGAAGCGGCTCCTTCATTAGCTTTTATCCATTACTCATGAGTGAATAGAGTTCCACTCCTGATACCAACTCCTACTTCCTTGGAAAAAGCTCATTAAGAAAGATGTAAAAACTCTTAAAATTTTCTTGACATAGGGCTTTTTTTCCGATAAATAGTTGAACAAGGCCAGGAGTTGTTCTCTGAAACCTGCTCCAGGAAATAATAGGCAGGGAGAGAATTGTTGAAAAGAGAAGTTTAAATGGAGACAAACGTTATTTCCAATAGAAGCGATGTTAGCCTGGCCATTTTTACGGGCTAAGCTTAGAGTAACTAAGATTATTTTCTTGAAATGTAAAATTTAATCGGAGGTAAAAAATGGCTTATGAATTCACAAATTCCAAAGGGGTTAAGTATTACCTTCACTTCAAGGATGTCAACCTAAAAGGTGGCCGCACCCAAAGAATTTATTATTTTGCTCGAGATGTCAGATCTGGCTCATTGGATGATGTTCCAGAAGGATATAAAGTGATTGAGACAGAAAGAACCGGAATGCCTATCCTCAAGAAGAAATAAAATTAAAAAAAATTAAATTAGAATTAAAATCAAAAAGCTAAAGAGAGGTCTGAGAGGTAGATTTCTCTTCTCGCCTTAAAACAGCAACCTTGCGGCCAGAGCTTTATCTCAAAAGTAGAGAATTTTTATATTTATTTTTAATTCCCTCCTATATTTTTATCTTGCGAAAAAAGGGCTTACCACTCTAAAACTCCAGCAGTCGAGATAGAAAAAAAGAGAAAGGCTACCAAAGACCGTTTCTTTTATTTTTAGCCCCAATATACTTAACTTCGATTTCATTTGCACAATTTTTGAAAAGAGAGTGATATTTTTTTTAATCACCTGTCCTTAAACAAGGACAATTCTGGATCTTATTTCAGGACTGAGATTTGGCATAATTCTTGCTCTTTTCTATTTTGGAAAGGAGGAGAAATGAAGAAATTAATAAATTTAATTAGCCTTTTTGTTTTCCTTTCCTCTTTTGCTTTTGCTTCTCCCCAACAAGGATATTATAGCTATAGCTTTTCTAGGCTGAGTTATGCTAAAGGGGATGTTTTTATTCAAAGGGGCAGCGATCTTGGTTATGAAGAAGGGGTGGTAAATTTGCCTCTTATAGCAGGTGATAAACTGGCCACAAGGGAAGGATGGGCTGAAGTTCATTTTGGCCGCAGGAATTATCTCCGCCTTAATAGTTTCTCTCAGGTTGAATTAGCTCAGTTGCCTGAAGAGGGAAATAACTTAACAAGTCTTCAATTTCTAACAGGCGAAATTTTTTTGAGGATAAATTTATTAGATAAAGAAAAAAATTTTGAAGTTCATACTCCGGATGCTTCTTTTTATATCCTGGAAGAGGGCCTCTACCGTTTTAAAGTTAGAGAAAACTTGGAAACAGAACTCTTTGTTTATGAAGGAACGACCGAGGCTGCGGGAGAAGAAGGCTCAATTTTAGTCCAGACCAAGGAAAAACTGGTTGCAGTTAATGGGCGTTTTCAGTCAAATCCGGTCTTTTTTTATGCTGCCTATGATGACGATTTTGCTCTCTGGAGCAGATCTCGAGATGGACTTCTGGGCCAGATAGCTTCCCAGCGCTATTTGCCGTCAGAACTTTATGAGTATGAGACAGAATTGGCGGACAACGGGCGCTGGATTTATGAAAGGCCTTATGGTTATGTTTGGGTTCCATATGTCTATCAGTATCAATGGCGGCCTTATTTTTATGGTAGATGGATTTGGTATCCAATTATAGGCTGGACTTGGGTTCCCTATGAATCTTGGGGTTGGTGTGTCTATCATTATGGTCGCTGGCATTGGCGCCTGGGCTTAGGTTGGTACTGGATTCCTACCCGCTACTGGGGTCCAGCCTGGGTTCACTGGTATTCAGGTTATGACTATATCGGCTGGTGCCCATTAAGCTACTATGGCTATCCAGTTGTAATTATTAATAATCATTTTTACGGCCGATACTACAATCAATATTATCCTTTAAATTCCCGAGCTCTGGTTGTTGTCCGTAAAGATCAACTCCAGGCACCTCGCATCTCGAGAGTAGCTTTAGCTCAGAACAATGTTATTAAGCTTGGTAAAATTTCGCTATCTTCTGCTCAGCCTCCTCTTAAGCCTCAGCTAAGTAGATTGAGTCTTCAAAATCAGACGGCTAAGAAGATTTTCAATAAGCCTGGCCAGAGTTCGATAAGTCGTCATTACACTTCGGGTCAAAAAGTAAGCTCGTCTCGGCTTTCTTCTAATTCTTATTCTAAAAGAAGCATCAGTTCAACTTTGACTAAAAGACAGATTTATCCCAGCTCAAAGTCAATATCGAAAACTTTTTACTCAGATAGATTTCCATCTGCAGCCCAAAGGAGTAAATTTTCAGCTAATTCTCTTTGGCGCCGAAGTATTTCCAGTCCTCAACCTAATTCCTTGATTAAACGATATCCATCACGCCAAAAGACTGCCTATAGCCAGCAACGAGCTCATACACTGCGAGTTAAGACTGGCCAACCAACCTACCTTGCTCCTTCCAAGAGGAAATCTCAATCTTTTTATTCAAATCCTTCTTCTTCAAGAGTGAAACATTATTCTTCTTCATACTCTAAAGTAATTTTTAAAAGTAAATTTTCTTCAAATTATATCAGGAGTTTTTCTTCTCCTCAGAGGAGCTCTTCTTGGCCAACTTATAGTAAAGCGAAGGTTAGGTCCTCAATTTATGGCCATTTTTCTTCCTCTAAGAGCAGATCATCCTATATTTCTCGCTCCGGTTCTAGAAGCTATTCTGGGTCTTCTTATTCTTACAAGGGATCTTTTTTACCAAAAATAAGTCGGAGCCCTAGCAGTCGGCCAACAACCCGAGTGCCTGCTTATATATCAAAATCTTCATCGAAAAGTTATTCAAGCCGTCCCGCCTCTTCTTCTAGTCGATCTTCAAAAACTAAAATAAAGAGAAAATAGGCTATTTTCTTCTTTACTTTTAGTCTAAGCAATGGTATAAAATATTTTCAATTATAAACATTGAGCCTTATAAATAATTGATTTTTCTTTAATAATGAGCAACATTCGGGAGGTATGAGATATGGCTTTGATGACAATATTTTCAAGAGGAAGACAAAGAAAACCGAAGAAAGCAATTCAAATTTTATTGTTAGCTGGCTTAACCTCCTTATTAATATTGGGAGGAAATTTAGCCTGTAAGAAAAAGGCTGAAGAAGCACCTTCAGAAGAAGCCGCTCCTAGCAAAGAGGGTATTGTTCAATTTGAGGGGACAGTGAAAACAGCCGTGGGTAAGTATATGTATATTCCAGCTATCCCTGGATTTGATATCTTAGTTCAAGGCTCATTGACTTCTGGCGATATTCAATCATTGATAGGTAAGGAAGTAAAAGGGGAAGGAGAAATATGGCCAGACGCACCATCTCTTTTAATTGCTGATACGATTGATGTTAAACAGGCTGAGGGACAATGGGAAAACGTCTTTACCAGGAGTGAAGATGTCATGCTGGATGATTATCTTAGCCTCAAGGCTCGAGATGAATTTAAGCCTTTAGAAGGCCTTTCTTATGACAAGAAAGAGGGCTGGGAAGGAAAGGAAAAAGCTAAGATTTATGGTAAACTGGAAAAGAAAGAAATAGGTCAAGGCGAAGCCAAAAAAGAAATGCTTTATATAGTCTTAGTTGATAATAAGGGAAAAGAGTCGGGCCGGATCATTATTGATAATTTTACAGACTTTGTCCGTTACTACATAAATAAATTAAGATTATTTGATAAATTCTGGTTTTACATCAATATCAAAGATACGGTGAATTGGAAAATAAGAAGAAGAACCAAAGAAATGTTTCATGCAGATGTGCTTTTTGCTGGCCTGTTTTGATTATTATTTAAAGATCTTTTCTTAATTAATAGCTTCCTCTAATCTATTTAAAGATTTTTTTTATTTCGGTGTTGAGACCCATGATTAAAAGTGTAATTTCAGATCTAGGTAAAGTTATTATCTTTTTTGATAATTATATTTTCTTCAAAAAAATTGAAAAATATTCTGCTTATTCTCTACCAGAAATTTCAGAAAAAGTAGACAAAAATATGGATCTTGTCTCTTCCTTTGATAGGGGAGAGATTACCCCTCTTAAATTTTATAAGCAGGTTAAAAAACTACTCAAGACAGAAATAGATTTTGACCAGTTTTATCTGATATATAACGATGTTTTTTGGCTTAATAAGCCAGTCCTGAGTACCTTAAAAAAGCTCAAGCCTGGCTACAGACTCATCCTCCTTTCTAATACTGATCAAATGCGTTTTTCTTTTATAACCAAAAAATTTCCTCAAGTATTATTTTTTGATGCTTATGTTTTGTCTTTTGAAGTGGGAGCAATGAAGCCTGAAAATAAAATTTATGAGGTAGCCTTAGAAAAAGCTCAGTCCCCAGCTGAGAATTGTCTATTTATTGATGACAGACAAGAAAATATTACGGCTGCCCTCAGGATGGGCATAGATTGTGTACATTTTCAGCCTGAGACAGATCTTAGATTTGAGTTCAAAAAAAGAGGAATCGCTTTTTAGACCAAGAGGAATAAAATGGACACACGCTCCTTTAATCTGAAAAAAGTTTAAGATAAACTTTTCTTATTCTTGGTCCGTCAAATTCGCAGAAGAAAATACCCTGCCAGGTTCCTAGGACTAACTTTCCCTCTTCAATGATTATGGTCTCAGTTGAACCGATAAGACTTGCTTTAATATGGGCAGGCGAGTTTCCTTCAAGATGTTTATAAGGCCAGGAATCAGGCACAATATTGTTTAAGGCTGAGATGATATCGGCCCGGACAGAGGGATCAGCATTTTCGTTGATAGTAACAGCCGCTGTAGTGTGAGGTACATAAATAAGACACCTGCCTGTTTTAATTCCTGAAGAGGCGACAATGTCTTTTATGTTTGAGGTAATGTCTAAAAATTCTTCTTTTAGATGAGAGCGAACTTGAATAATTTTCATTTTGACCTCTTTTAGTAATTATTGAAGACGAATTTTATCATAAAAAAGGAGTGTAGTTCATCTTCGTTGCCAATTATTTTAAATTTAATTTTTTTTTTAAAAAACACTTGACAAAGGTCAAAACCAGGTATAGATTAATTAGCGCTAAATACAATATTTAGTACTTATCATTTATTATATATACCATATATGGCTATATGAAGCTGGATTGTCTGTTTCTTAAAATGAAAGAATTATTAACTTCGGGGTTATTTAACTTGGGTTTTTGGCTAGGAGTTGAAAATAATAAAATTTTATTTAAATAAAGGAGGTTGAGCATGCAGAAATTAGTGACAAGAATAAAAAAGAGGGATGGAACAATAGTTGATTTTGTCCAGGAAAAGATAACTAAGGCTGTCTATAAGGCTATGGAATCCCATGGCCTGGTCAATCATGGAGCCGCTAAGAATATTTCAGATATTGTGACTTTTATGCTTGAAGATAAATTTGGAGGATATACCATCCCTTCGGTTGAACAGATTCAGGATATCGTGGAAATGGTCCTTATGAAACAAGGTTATCATGAAATAGCCAAATCATACATCCTATATCGGGAAAAGCATAAAGGAATAAGAGAAGCCCGCAAAACAGGAATTAATCTGGAGAGATTAATAAAAGATTACATAAACGACGTGGATTGGAAAATAAGAGAAAACAGCAATGAAGGAGCCATGAGTTTCTCGGGTTTAAACGCTCGTATTTCCGGAGAAGTGTTAGCTAATTTTGCTCTCAACCAGCTTTATTCAGCCAATATTAAAAAAGCTCATATGGAGGGCGATTTTCATATCCATGATCTTTCCTATCCTATTGTGGGTTATTGTGCGGGCTGGTCGCTTGAAAATTTACTCAAACAGGGCTTCGGTCACGTTCCTAATCATGTCCATTCATTTCCAGCCCGCCACTTGGAAACAGCCACTCTCCATATGGTTAATTTTATCGGTACTATGCAGGGAGAATTTGCTGGAGCTCAAGCCTTTTCCAGTGTGGATACTTTTCTAGCGCCTTTCGTTAGGGCCGATAATCTGGATTATGAAAAAGTTAAACAGGATATCCAGAAACTAATTTTTGGCTTGAATGTCCCTTCCCGGTGGGGATGGCAGACTCCCTTTTCTAATCTGACCTTTGATTGGACAGTGCCTGAAGATATGAAAAATAAAAAAGTTATTATAGGCGGAGAAGAAAAGGAATCAACCTATGGAGAATACCAGAAAGAAATGGATATGATAAATCGAGCTTTTTTGGAGCTAATGATGAAAGGTGATCAACAAGGACGGGTTTTTACTTTTCCCATCCCTACCTATAATTTGACTAAAGATTTTAATTGGGATTCAGACAATACTCGCCTTCTGTTTGCGGTGACAGCCAAGTACGGCATACCTTATTTCCAAAATTATATCGGGACCAATCTCGATCCCGGTGATATCAGAGCTATGTGTTGCCGTCTCAATCTTGATCAGAGGGAATTAATGAGAAGGCCTGGGAACATGTGGGGCCCTGGAGATTCTACGGGTTCTATAGGTGTAGTCACTATAAATATGAACAGGTTGGGTTATAGATCTACCTCGGAAAATGAATTTTTCGACAATCTAAAAAAGATAATGATTTTGGCCAAGGAATCTTTAGAGACGAAAAGAGATGTTATCAATAACATGCTCAAGAAAGGTCTTATTCCTTATACCCATGTTTATCTGGGACACTTTGATAATCATTTTTCTACTATTGGTTTGTGTGGAATGCATGAGTGCTGTCTTAATTTCCTGGGGAAGGGAATAGGCACACCAGAAGGCAAAGATTTCACTCTCAAAGTCCTTAATTTTATGAGAGAGGTTATCAAGGAATTTCAAGGAGAAACTGGAAATCTTTATAACTTAGAAGCTACTCCGGCTGAGTCTGCTTCTTACCGATTGGCGAGGTTGGATAAAGCTAGATACCCGCGGATTATAACTGCCGGCACCGAGAAATATCCTTATCTTACCAATTCTACCCAGCTTAATGTCGATGCCACTCTTGATATTTTTGAAGCAATCCAGCATCAAAAGGATATTCAACCTCTTTATACTGGAGGCACCATATTTCATGCTTTTCTCCCCGAAGCCATTGACCAGGAAACATGTAAGAAGCTGGTCAGAAAAATTGCAGAAACACCTCTTCCTTATTTTAGTATAACACCAACTTTTAGCGTCTGCCAGAATCATGGTTACATTCCAGGAGAAAGACCTCAATGTCCTCAATGCGGTGAGAGAACAGAAGTTTATTCCAGGATAGTGGGTTATTTACGCCCTGTTGGTACTTGGAATGATGGCAAACAACAGGAATTCAAGGAAAGAACCCCTTATGTTGTTGATAGATAAGGAATCGGAGAAATGGAATATCTACTTTTTACTTATCCTAATTGCAGTCACTGTGAAGATCTTAAAAAATATCTAAAGCAAATTCCACTATCCGGTCAGGAATACAGTTTAGTCTTAAAAGAAAGCAAAATGAAGATAAGAGAATACCTGAAAATTCTTAAAAGGGATGCTAAAGGTGGAATTATTATTCCTACTTTGATAATTAAGAATGAGGATCAGCCGCCCCTTGTTCTTAACAATCGGATGGAGCTTGAGGAATGGTGGAAATCAAGGGATTAGAAAAATTTGGACCGAAAGATTTTCCCGGCTATATCTCCTCTACCATATTTGTTGGTGGTTGTAATTTCAAATGTCCTTATTGCCATAACTCAGAGTTGGTTTTGAGAGCAGCCAGTCTTCCATCCTTTCCTCTGGATTATTTTATCTCTTTCCTGGATTCGCGGAAAGGCTGGCTTGAAGGTATCTGTGTTACTGGAGGAGAGCCCTTGCTTCACGAAGATTTAGAAGTCTTACTCTCCATTATAAAAGACAGAAATCTTTTGGTGAAAGTGGATACTAATGGTTCTTTTCCCTTTCGTCTTGAAAAGTTGATTGACAAGGGATTGGTAGATAGCGTGGCTATGGATATTAAAAATTCTTGGGAAAAGTACGAACAAACAGCTGGGGTTAAAGTAAAAATCTCGGACATCAAGAAAAGCATAGACATCATAAGGAATTCTGGGCTGGATTATATCTTTCGGACAACAGTTGTCCCTGGCTTGGTCGAAGAAGAAGATATAAGAAAAATAGGCTTGATGCTTAAAGGAAGTAAAATCTTTCAACTTCAACAATTTATGCCCAATAATACGTTAGACAAGCTTTATAGGAAGAAAAAGCCTTACTCAAGTCAGGAAATTAAAGCTTTGGCCAAAGTAGCTCAGACTTATTTTGAACAGGTAAAAATAGAAGGAATCTGACCATGGATTTAAAGGTCAAGAGGATTAATAAGAAAGCTAAGCTTCCCAATTACAGTCATCAAGGGGACGCTGGCTTAGATGTTTTTTCTGTAGTCGATTATAATTTAAAAAGTCAAGAGATAAAGGCTATCCCTACCGGAATTAAAATAGCTATCCCTGAAGGATTTGTGGGTTTAGTCTGGGATAAAAGTGGTCTATCGCTTAAAGGAGTTCACTGTTTGGCTGGGGTCATCGATTCTGGCTACAGAGGCGAAGTAAAGGTAGTAATGGTTAATCTGAGCCAACAGCTGTTTGAGATAAAAAAAGGGACGAAAATTGCTCAGATACTTATTCAGCCTGTGGCGGGAGTTAGGGTGGTGGAAGTTGAAGAGTTAGAGAAGACGGACAGAGGAGACAAAGGTTTTGGCAGCAGCGGTAAATATTAGATATAGGGAAAGGGCAAGTATAAATGGGGTTAGGGAAGCATCCCCAAAACCTTGAGGAGTGAAATTACTCGCAAAGAAATGAAATTTGGCAGCGATTTCCCTCCATCCTCGCCAAGACCCCCCACTCAACCTATGAGCTCGGATGGAAGAAAATCTCTGGCCTATAAGTATGACCTTATTCTTTATTAACTATCACGGTTTTAGGGATGCTTACCATGGTTAGAGAGTTTTTGACAGTAGTCTATTATTCTGTTATTTAAATTTATAAATTTAGATGTTTTCTTCTTTAATAATGAGAGACGAATAGTCCGGCCGAGAGCTAAAAAAAAGAATGGTAAAGATAATTGTAGGAGCTGCGGTCGGAGGCTTAGTCGGTTTTCTTTATATCCGTTTTATTGGCTGTCGCAGCGGAGCCTGCCTAATAACCAGCAATCCTTATGTTTCTACTATTTATTGGGCTTTACTCGGAGGCCTGGTAGCTAATATTTTTTAATTTATCTTTTTGAGAATTCCTTTTTTATTTTTTTAAGGCCTGAATTTGCAGGATAAAGCCTTATATAAGAAAAAAATTTGGCTAGCTGCTGAATAAAAAGGAGAGTTACAGAGATGAACTCAAACGCCCTTAAATCAAAACTTAACCTCAAGAGAAAATTTATAGTCATTCTGGCTAGACCTGAAATTGCGGCTAATATCGGCGGCGTTGCTCGGGTTATGAAGAATACTGGATTTGACCAATTGCGGATGGTTGGCCTGAAATCTCTTCCTCTCAGCTCTTATAGGACAGCCGTCCATGCTGGTCAAATCTTAGACAAAGCCGGATTATTTCCCAAACTTAGCCAAGCTACTGCCGATTGTCATCTTGTTTTTGCAGCCACTTCCAAAAAGAGAAAGAACTTTAGTTTAATCTGTTTGGAAGAAGCTGTTACCAAAATGTTAAGTTTTCCTGCTTCAACAAAGATTACCCTTTTATTTGGCTGTGAAAGAACTGGCTTAAACGGACAAGAATTAAGAGCTGCCAACTTTATATTTAAAATTCCTCAAGCCTCCCTTCAACCTTCTTACAATCTGGTCGCGGCAGTGGCTATAACTCTTTTTCAGATTTACAGCCGATCTCTTAAGTGTGAAGCGCCCCTGTTTGAGCAAAAGCCTTTGCCTAAGGAAGAACAGGAAGACTGTATCCGCCTCATCCTGACCAAGCTCGAAGAAAAAAGATTTTTACATAGGACAAATAAAAGGCATGTGACTGAAATGATATATGATCTTTTAGGCAGACTAGCTATGACAGCCAAAGATAAAAGATTATTACTGGCTATTTTTTCTAAAGGAGTAAACGGTAAGGATTAAATTTTTAATTTTCCCAAAAACATTTGGCCTAATTACTGATCGAAATCAACCTAAAATATTTTTTTAATTGTTATCAGAGGTCCTACTTCACTATAGGCTTTGGCTGAAAGGAAATCGCTTCTAAACTTCTTTTCGGGTGTGTCTGTTTCAAGATGTTCTTCATTAGGGAATTGGTTATCCTTCTTTTTAAGTTTAAATACTTTGACAACAAGGAATTGATATATAAAATATATATTTTATTGAATTAGTTAAAAAGGAGAAAAATTGTGGGCAGAGAAATGATAATGACTTTTCCTGGTGGGAAACGGGTGCAGGCTGAATATAAAGGCTTTAAAATTATGACAGATCAACCTGTTTATGCAGGTGGTGAGGGTTCAGCCCCGGCTTCCTTTGATTTGTTTTTGGCTTCTATTGGCACTTGTGCAGCCTATTATGTTATGGCTTTCTGTCAGAAAAGGGGGATTCCTACCGATAAAGTATCAGTTGTATTAACTACCGAAAAGAATCCCGAGAGCAGAATGATCGAAAAAATATTTATTGAAATACGCCTACCTCAGGATTTTCCTCCCAGGTATAAAAAGGCCGTTATCAGATCAGTACATAGCTGTGCGGTGGAGGCTCATATCTTAAAAGCTCCCAGTTTCGAGGTAAAGGCTGTTATAGAAGGCTAATCCAAAGCGGTTAGAGAGTACTAAATAGTTGCCAGCTATTCAACAGCTTTAGGTAACCAGAGATAATAAAAACCACTCTTTAAGGAAGGCAGAAGTTTCTCTAAATTATTCTCTTCTGAAAGAGAAGGTTTTTTTAGACTAGAAGCATAAATATTTGTTTTTATTTTAGGGTAATAGGTGTAAGCAATTACTTTGGCTTCTTTTAAAGAGGCCAGTGAGAGAATTTTTTTAAAGGCAGAGTCAAAGTAACCAATTTTATCAATAAGTTTGTGCTCATAGGCCTGAGAGGCCGTATAAACTCGTCCGTCGGCTAATTCTTTAAATTTTTCCAAAGAGATGTAATCTTTTCTTTGAGCATAAACCACATCTATGAATCTTTGGTAAAGCTCATCAACAATCTGTTGAAATATCTTTTTCTCTTTCTCTGTTAACTCTCGAAAAGAACTGCCAGAATCTTTCATTTTACCTGATTTAATTACGTTGACTTTAACCCCAATTTTTTTCATCAGCTCTTCCAGGTTGGGAAAAATAGAAATGACTCCAATACTGCCGGTTATAGTAGAAGGATGAGCTACAATATAATCACAGGCAGAAGCAAGATAATAACCGCCCGATGTAGCCAGTCCCATCATCAAGGCAACCACTGGCTTTCCAGTCTTTTCTTTGTAGTTAAGAATTTCATGGTAGAGGATATCACTGGCTGTTACTTCTCCTCCAGGTGTATCCAATCTGAGAATGAGACCTTTGACTTTTTCATCATCAGCAGCTTTTTGTAATCGATAATAAACGCGGGAGAGAATGTCTCCTTCTCTTTGGAGAACTCCGGGTTTGAGAGAGGAAGTAATTATGCCGGAAATATCTATTAATAAAATTTTTTCTTTAGCTGGACTGGTCCGGAGAGTAACCTCTGCCATTTTTTCTTTACCTAAAAAATCAAGATGGAAGTGAGGAGCACAGCCAGCCAGGCCAAATGTTAAAGTTAGAATTATAATTAGCTTTTTTTTCACCATGCCTCCTTGGTTCAAAAGTTTAATGCCTGAGAATTATATCATAAAAATGGAGGTGTCTTCAGGTGAAGAAAACATTTCTATATCCTTAGGCAGTGAATATTTTCAAAAAAAATGAAATGGGGTTGCGATTTCTCTCTATCCTCGCCTAGGCTACCCACTCACTCCTATTGGCTTCGGATGGAAGGAAATCGCTGCCTCTAAATATGCATTTCATAATTATTATTTTATTAAGGTTGTGGAAACGCTTACCCCAGTTAAACTTATAGGCTCTATGACGAAAAGTGGGGTTATTGATGCTCATGAATCTGAATTCCCGATGGGGTCAGACTTTCATAATTTGAGTTTTTATAGAGTTTCTCTTAAGAGCAAATAGCTTTGACCTAAAAAAAACTCAAATTATGAAAGTTTGACCCCGTTAGTTGGCTGTCTTATATTTATTACCCCCCACTTTTCGTAATAGAGCCTAAGCTTATATTGACTTAACTGGTTAGGGATGATATAAAATTTTTCAAGAACTTAATTGGATAAGTTTTTGGTGATTAAATCTCTAGAAATTAATTATTCCCAGGAAAAAGCATAATAGCTTGCTTTTTGAAGGAGTAAGTTTTATGAGGAAACTTAAAAGCTATATTCTCCAGCATTTCGAGGTTACTCTTGTCATTCTTATTTTTATTGGTATTTTGGCTATTGCTTTTCTTGTTCATTATAAATTCTCATTTCTTAATTTTTTTTTCCTGCCTGTAATTCTGGCCGGTTATTTTCTTGGCAAACGTCAGGCCGTGTTAATCAGTATTTTTTGTATCCTGGTCATAATCCTCTATCTTATTTTTTCCCGAGCCCTTTTTGGAGCTAAACAGGGTGTGACCATAGATGAAATTATAAACCTGGTTACATGGGGAAGTTTTTTAATCTTAACAGGAGCAATAATTGGGACAGTTTCTGAACAGAGAGAGAATAGGCTAAAAAATTTGAAAAGAGCTTATATCGGAGTCTTGGAAATAATGCTCAAATACTTAGAAGTAGCTGATAAAGAAAAACCGCGCTCTCTGAGAGTTTCTCTGCTGGCAGGAGAGATAGCTCAGGCTGCTGGTTTACCTAAGAGAGATGTGGAAAATATAAAATCAGCGGCTCTTCTTTATGATGCGGGAGATTTACAGACAAATCTTCCCCTTTTTAAAGAAGTAGCTGATTTTATTGGAAAGGGGATAAAGGTTCCTGAAGAAAGATTTAGTGATAGAGACCAAGTGATGCTTAAAACAACTGCTTCTTTATTAAAAGAAGTGGAGCCTATTCTGGTTGGCTATTTCCATTTTTATGTCGAGGAAGAAGGGGTGATGGATAAAGACTTAAAAAATATTCCTCTTGGAAGCAGCATAATTGCTTTAGCAGATTTATATGATAGAATCTCGAGTGGCCCGGCTCCTTCGCCTATTAAGGGAATTAACTCATTAGCAGATATTGACAAACTGGCTGATCGAGTTTTCCCGGTTTCTATCATTAAGGCTTTACAATCCGTGGTTTATTCAGCCTGAATTGTCTTTTTATTGACCTTAAAAATCATGAATCCCATTCAGAAAGTTATGGTAATTGGTCTTGATCTGGCTGGTGTCGAGACCAGGCCTACGGGCGTCTATTTGTTAAAGACAGTTGGGTCTGAAGCCCGAATTCTTTATTCTGATCAGGAAATATTGAGCTATATTGAAGATAATAATCCTTACTTAGTGGCTATTGACGCTCCTCTTACTCTTCCTCCTGGTCGAAAGGCCATTGAAGAGAAAAATAAGCTTCATTTCAGAGCTTGTGATTTAGAACTAAAAAAAAGAAAAATTCCTTTTTTTCCTATAACTTTGGGAGGGATGAGGCAATTAACAGAAAGGGGTATTCATCTGGGCCATCAACTTGAGAATAAGGGACACCGGATAATTGAAGTTTATCCAGGAGGAGCTCAGGATATTTTGGGGTTTCCTCGAGCTAAGCGTAATCCAGCTGAGCTCAGAAAAGGCTTAAAAAGATTAGGTTTAAAAGGCCTATACAAAGGAGTCTCTACTCACGAGCTAGATGCAGCTACGGCCGCTTATGTAGGGCTTCTTTACTTAGAAGGGACAGCCGAAATATGGGGAGATTATATTACAGGAGCCATTGTTATGCCCCCAGCTAACCACTAATTATCTTTAGGGCCTCTGGCAACACTTCTAATTGAATTTCCTTCCTTTCTCCTAGCCATTCACCATTGTATTGAATGGGCAAACTATGACCTCTGATAGTTAATTTTTTAGCCTTGAAGTGCTTCTGTCTTCTTTGGAAGATACCGAAGTATATAAAAGGAAAGGCTAGTATATATTTTATTCCAGGAATTTCAAATAAAGTAATATCTAGATAACCATCGTCTATTCTCGCCTGGGGAGCAACTTTCCAGCTATAGCCGAAGAAATTTGTCTTGCCCACAACACAATCGAATAGCTTTAACTTTAGTAATTTTTTTAAAAAAGGCTGGCCGTTGTCCTCTAAGCCATCAATTAATTCAATTTCTGCCTCCAGTCGGGGATAAACAGGCAGGATCTTGCTGGCCAAAAGGTGGCCCCAGAGGCCATGGATTTTATGTTCGAGCTTTGTCTGGGTAACTTTAGCTGTGGCTCCAATACTGACAAAGCCCGCTGTCCTGCCTTCAATCGAGATTAAATCTACTTCTTTTGCTTTCATCTCTTTAATAATGTTGAGGGCTTTTTTAAAATTTTTGGGAATTCCCAACGATTTTCGAAATGCATTACCGCTTCCTAAAGGAAGAATTCCTAATATGGTTTGTTTCCCCCTTTGAGCCTCGATTATTCCTTGAATAACATCGGCTACAGTGCCATCTCCACCCACAGCCACAATCACCTCACTTTGTAGACTTTGCTCTTTTGCCAGTTGAATAGTGTGAGTTTTACTTTTTTGGAAATCGATGATCTGGCAGTCCAGGTTTTGCTGGAGATAGGATTTAATGTGTTGGCGCCGCTGCCATTTTTTATTAGCAGCTTGAGGGTTTACGATACAAGAGATCCTGAGCGAAGGAGAATGGCTTTTGATAATATTTTTCATGGCTAATTGGCTATCATTTGTCCCTATTTTTTACCAGAAAAAATCGAGGATAGCAATCAAGAGAGGTCTTTTTTCCGCTCACGCCTCTTTTTTATATAATTTTTAAAAAAAGAATAATTCATAGAAAGGATAAGAATAGCAAAGAGGGCTACTAACAGGTAATCTGGAATTTTAATAGCGTGGCCTGCCCAGGCTAAAAGGAAAAAGCGCGGAGTTCGTGACAAAAAAACAGCTAAAATGTAGCGGCTGAGAGGGTAGCCAGCCATAACTACTAAAAAGCGGAAAGGATAGAAGGGGACAGGAGTAAAACCAGCTATCCAGAGAGCTAGAAAAGGAGATTTACTAAAGAGGTTAATTATTTTATTAACTGTCTTTTTCTCCTGAATTTTTTGGAAAATTTTCATATCCGTGACAAACTTGAAGGCAGAATAATTGAGCATTTCAGTGAGCATAGTTCCGACTGAGGATACTAAGGCTACAGTCAGGGGGTGGTAAAATTTGCCAAAATAGAGAAGAATTGGCTCATGAGGCACAACTGCGATGAGAAATTCAGCTGGAAAACAATAGAAAAATAATACCCATAAACTTTTGCTTTGTTGAAGAGATTTGGAGCTGAGCCAGACGATGAGAAGAATAATGACCAATAAGATTTCTAAGATAAAGATGAAGGTTTTTATTTTTGACTGGGCAACGGCTTGCTTGTTTTTTAAGGAAGAATTTAAGCTCTGGTTGTTGTCAGTCATTAAAGCTTTAAATTCTCTAATTTAAGTTATTAAAGTGAGTTCAAGCTGTCTTTTATCAGGTAGTTAGCTGGTTTTTCCGAATTAGCTCGAATACTGGTATAACAAAAGCTACATTTATTAATCTTTTTAAAATGTTTTTTCATTTCTTGAGGAGTTTTGTATCTTTTGATTATCAAGCCACAGGGAGAAAGGCCTCCATCAGGGTTGACGACGAAAAACCTCTCTCCAGCTCGGCAGCCAGGAAGTGATTGTTTCTCAAAGAATTCTATCATTTTATTAAAAACATAAGCTGAAGTATAAATTGTGCCATACTCTTTTTTAAAATTAAGAAGCTGATTAATTACTTCTTTAAATTCGCCTAAGTTTTCCCGAGGAATTAAGTAGTTTTTATCATTAGTTCTAAGCCAGGTGTAAGTGCTGTAATTCATTTTTACACCCCATTTTCGGGCTTGAGTGGCCAATTTAAGAAGATCTCTGAAATTATCACTTTGGACAACGCAGGAAAGAGTGATGGCCTTATCTCTCTCTGAAGATAATGCTTCCATTAACCTTTCGATTTTATTAAAGAGCCCGGGAATTCCTCGGAACTCATCATGCCGCTCATCTGGATAATCTAAAGAAAGAGAAAATTCATCCACTCCTGCTTGACGAAGGCTCTTATATCTCTGATAGGTGAGAAGTGCTCCATTAGTGGTAACCACAATATAGGGAGCTGCTTGGGGCCTTTGAATGGCTTTTATAATATCCTCCAAGTCATGACGAAGCAACGGCTCTCCCCCAGAGACTTGGGCCACAACTGGTTTTAAACGGCGGCTGAGCAGACCGAAGACTTCAGGGGTAGCTCTTATTTCGTCTTTTACAGGACCACCCAGATGGCAATGTTTACAATGAGCATTACAGCTGTAAGTAACTTCAAAAGAAACACAAAAGGGGCGCTTTAAAAAGTAATTGGCGACACCTCTGGTAGCCAAGGATAAAGTGCGGCCTAAAGACATATTCATTTGCTTGTTTCCTCCTTTAGAACCAATGATTTTTTTTCAACTTTTTTATTTTTATTCAAACGCTGAATGGAATATATTTTAACTCCTATTAATATTAAAGCAAATAAAGCAGCCACCAACCTCAGCTGAGGCAAAAAAATCAGAATGAGAGTAACCACTGTAGAGTTACAGAATTTAGCTATGGGGCTGTAATTCAAACGGTAAACTGGGCGGTCAACTTTATAAAAATAGTTGGGGGAGATGATATCATACTTTAAGAACTGGTAGCTTAAATAAAAATCAATAAAGGCAAAATCTAAGAGATAAATAGCCGCTGGCAACCAGAGTTCGGGTTGGAAATGGAGAAAATTGACATAAAAGAAAAGAGTCTCAACTCGATCAGCAATGATATCAATTTCAGCCCCAACAATTGTTTCTTGTTTGAACTTGCGAGCATAAAAGCCATCCGCTACATCTCCTACCCAGTGGATGGCCAGACCAATAAAATTATAGGTGGGACTTAATTTGACCACAGCTAAAGTAAAAAAGGAAAGAGAAAGAACGAGCCTAATTAAGGTTAAAATGTTAGGCTCACTGTAAAAGCAATGAGGGTGGCGAGGTTTAAATAACTTGGATTTCATTTTTTAATAGTAATCATAATTGAGGTAATCATCAGAGAAGATAGATACCTTATAATAAAAACTGAAGGAATTCAAATTTTTCTTGAGGAGTAAGCATTTCCAGAACCGTGATGAATGAAAGTTTTAACAAAGAAATGAAATGTGGCCGCGATTTTCCCCCATCCTTGCCAAGAATCCCCAACCAACACTAGGGGCTCGGATGGAAGAAAATCGCTGCATATAATAAATATGATCTTCTTTATTATTATCTATCATGGTTCTGGAAATGCTTCTCTTTGAGAAAAATATAAAGAGGTGAAATTAAGTTGTTGCATTTTTGTTAAATAATTGATTAGAATTTTATCTTATTGAGATAATTACCTAAGGATTGGCTGGATGATAAAGCTAGAAAAGATTCAAAAAATAAAAGATAAACGATTCTTGTTCAAAGTAGAAATCTCTGAAAATCCTGAGGATTATAAAAAATATGAAGAGTTGAGGTATGAAGTATGGGGAGATCCAGAGGATAACCTGCCTGGCAAGAGGAATATGAATAATGAAAATTTTTTTAATTTAGGCAGTTGTCTTTTCATTGGAGTTTATTGTGAAGATGAAAACTGTAGATTAAGAGAAGATCCGACCCATTTCATCGGCTTTTCTTATGGTTTTGTTACTGTCAAAGATAAAGAGGTGGCCTTCAGGAGAGCTGACAATATTATTTTTTATTCTCTTTATACTGCTGTCAAAAAAGACTTTCGGAACTATGGCTTGGGCATTTTGATCAAGGAGTTTCAGAGAGAAATTGTCCTGGAGGTCTTCGGAATTCAGGCTATAACCTGTACTTATGACCCTTTAACTGGCACTAATGCCTACCGAAATATCCATCATTTTGGCATGGAAGTTCTGGAATATAAAAAAGCCCTCTATAAGGATTTTGCTGGGAATTTAAATAGACTAGATATTCCCTGCGACAGGTTTTATGTTTTCTGGGATCTGAAAAAGAAAGCTGAAAAGCCTAATTATGATCTTGATTTTCTGATCAAATCAGAAAATCTGGCTGTAAGTTCTGATGTTATAGACATTAAAGGGCGAACCCGTCCTTTGGCCTTAGAAGTTGTCAAGAAAATTAACCTTGGTTTGGATAATGACTTCTTGCTTATTGAAATTCCCTATGATTTTTATTTAATGCTTCAGGAGACAGTTGTTCCTCAAAAAGAAATACGCAACATCCCCCTCCAATGGAGAATGGCCACCAGAAAAGCCTTTGAGACTTATTTGAAAAGGGGATATAAAATCGTTGATTTTAGATGGTATATTATTGGAAATCGCAAAAGAGATTTTTATGTCCTGAAGAAAAAATTATCATAATTTAATAATAGTTTGATTTAAGGCCAAGATACAAAAATTAGATCACTGATTATGTCCATTTTGTTAAGTTAGTAAGAATTTGAGCTTTTGACTGGCTGTTTGTTTAAATAATTCGTCCCTGACTTTAACTATTAAATTATATTCTCCAGGTTCAGGAAGAGAGGCAAGAGGTATTTGTGTCCCTTCTAATAAAGTCGCCTCATTACTTATTTTTCTTTTAACCTAAAATCCGCATTTTTTAATAACTAGGCGGCAACAGGAACCGGGACCTCAAATTTCTCAAATAAGTTC
>CAZEQD010000017.1:0-37601 GCA_964514305.1 uncultured Eubacteriales bacterium | reverse complement strand
CTTATCTTAGGGGGTATTCTACTTCAGCTCTTATTAAAAAAATTCTGACCGCAGCATCTATCGAGACAGATTAGTAGAGTCCGCAAAAATTAAAAATTCTAAAAAAGAAATAATTTTAAGGAAATTTAGAGCATTTTTAGATCATGCTCGGGATCTGAGCTAGCAGCCTTAAGAACAATGTCCTACTCGGGGAACTGAAAATCTTTTCATCTTTTAATCCTAATTTAATAAATATATATTAATTCTATCGTAATAATATAAAAATCAAGGCCCACTTTTCGTAATAAAGCCTATCTGCTGGGCTCTATGATAAAAAGTTGCGTTTTTTGACTTCGATCTGACTGTATGGTATAAATCACGGAGGAGGATAGGATGAAGGACAAAAGATTATTTATTTTACTACATCTCATTTTATTCCTAATCATTTGTATTGCCTGTCCAAAAAAAGAAGAAGAGTCAAGGTCAATTACGGTTATCCTCAAGAATTCAGGAACTGAGGCAGTTCATATATTTTTAGAAGGCCAGACCATAAATGAGAACAATCTTGTTCCTCCCGGAAAGACAAAGACAACTTCTTTTTTGGCAAAAAGCATAGGACACAAAGTCTCATTTTATGTTTCTAAAGATGATGTAGTTATTTTTACTACTAATTGTGCAGTAAGTCAGAGTTCGTGGGAGAGTCGGCAAGCAGAAGTTGAATGGACAGGAGAAGCTCTCCTTTGTGCTAGTTGGTAGAAAGAAACGTGAAGAAGATTATTTTTTAATTATTTTCCTCAATCTATCCGCCAACTCAGGATTCAGATTTCTGAGAATTTTGTACTCTTCATTAGCACTAAATTTATCTTTAACCACATAATAAGCAATAGCAAGGTTGTAATGGGCAACTGCATAATCAGGTTTAATTTCAATAGCACGCTGGAGGGGTTTTATAGCCTGCTCGTATTTTTTGAGCTGAAGATAAGCGGCCCCAATGTTGTAATAGGCATCAGGATTTTCAGGATTGAGTGAAGTGAATTTTTTGAAATATTTGATAGCGTCAGCATAATTTTTCTGCTTAAAATTGACCAAACCGACATTATATATAGCCGGAGCAAAATTAGGTTCTAAGGAAAGGCTCTTATTAAAAGCTTCGATGGCCTTTTCATAATTATTAACTTTAGTATAAATTATGCCAAGATTATAGTAATTATTGACACTATTCGGGGATAAACGAAGTAGTTCTTGACATACCTCAACTGCTTTATCATATTGGCTTGCTTTGTCATAGAGTCGAAAGAGGAGTCCATAGTAAGCCTTGGCATCCTTAGGGTTAAGATTGACTAATTTTTTGTAAAGTGAAGCAGCCTGTTCGTATTGACCAGACATATCATAGGAGTAAGCCAGGTTGTAAGTTGCCTTTATATCAGAAGGCCTTGTTTTTATCACTTCTTGGAAAGCTGCAATCGCTTTATCATATTGACCGAGCTTGACATAAATAGTACCCAGCTGGTTGAAGCCTGTCCAGGCTGGTCCAGGATTTATCTTGATAAAATCCTGATAGGCCGCAGCTGCCTTTTCTAATTGTCCTAAAATCTGATAAGAAATTCCAAGATTATAAAAGGCATCTGGAAAATCAGGATTTAAAGATACACATTTGGTTAAAGGAGCTATAGCTTTTTGATATTGGTTGAGTTTTATATAAGCCATACCTATTCCAAAATAGGCTTTATAATCATTTGGATTCAAATTTAAAGCTTGAGAATACGCCTCAACAGCTTTTTCAAATTGATTCAGCTTGCTGTACAATTGGCCCATTTGAGAAAATGCATAGGAATTTTTAGGGTTCATTCTGGCTGATTCTTCGAGATAACCTAGGGCTTTAGTATAGTCATCCATAATAGAATAAGCTAAAGCCTTGAAATAAAGGCCCTCAGGAGTAGTGAAATAATCTTCATGAGGAAATTTGGCTAGAGGAACGGCCTTTTCTTCTTTTATCAATGGGAGAGCATAGGAAGCAGGGATTATTAGGCTTGATTTTGGGGCAAGATTACAAACCAACCCTATAACTTGAGCATGACTATCAAAGAGAGGCGAACCAGTCATCTCAGCCGAAAGAGGAAGGTTGAGAAGGGCAAATTGTTTATTTTCACTGAATTCTTTGGTGCCAGTAATAGCGCCTTCAGAAATAGATTTTTCATCTGCAATGATAAATATTTTTTTTCCGATTTCAAAGCTTGCGGAGCCTGAAGGTTGTGAAAAAGTATAGCCTTTTTTTTCTACTTTGATTAAAGCAAAATCTATATTTTTGTCGAAGTTAACTATGCCCACCACCTTAACCCATTTTCCTTTTTCTTTTTTCTTCTCTTTTTTCTTTCCATCTGCTCGGCCAACACCAGCAAGCTCGACACTTGGGTGAAAAACATCCTCCCATTCTACCTTTCTGCTAATTTTTCCTCCAGGAAGGAGCGCTTTAGCTGAATTAGCCTGGCATACAAGATGATAATTGGTCAGAACAAGGCCATCGGCAGAAACAATTATTCCCTTTCCTGTAGCAATTTCTTTTTTATTAGAATCAAAGGCTACAATTTTTACTACAGCTTGATTGCATTCTTTGAGGACCTCTGAGATTTCTTCCTGATGAACACTGTTGGCAGAAATGAAAAAAAATACTGAAAGAAAGATAAGTATTTTAGAATAAAGACAAAACTTTTCCCCCATTTTATCCTCCTTATTCTTTATAATAAGAATTTATAAATGTTTAATAAAATTGTCAAATTTTATTAGTTGATGTTTATTTTTTACTTTACTAAAATAAAATAAAAAAAGGAGCAAAGTATGAAGGTAAGCAAAATTTTATTTATAATTCCTTTCTTTTTATCGATTTTCCTTGTTGGAAGTGTATTGATCTATGGGCAAGAAGACTATACTCGAAAAGAGAAAAAGCTCTTTCAAAAGTTTTTATTAGCCAACAAAATATTTGAGAAAGGTCAGGCCCATTTTCTTGAAGGAAAATGGAAAAATTCAGAGAAAGAGTTGAAAGAATGTCTCCAAAAAATGCCTGAACATGCAGATGCTTATTTTTACCTCGCCCAGCTTTTTTATAGATATAAAAATTACCAACAAGCTTTAGACTACATCTTTAAAGCTAAAGCGAATTATAAGATTTTAGCTAAGATGAAGATAAACTTTGAACACCTCCGCATTTTAGATCTCCAAAAGAAAAAAAATGCCCTAGAAGGAAGGCTGTCTACATTAAGGGAATATTTAGCCAAAGCAACATCAAGAGACCAGAGATCAAAGCTACAGAGTGCAATAGCTAATGCAGAGAATGAAAAAACAACTATAGATAATCGATTGAACAGGCCTTTACCTTCCCCAGAACAGATTCCAGCTGATTATTATTATTTTCACGGGAATGTTCTTTTCAGACTCAAAAGATTTCAAGAAGCCTATGATCAATATCGAGAAACGATAAGAATAAACCCTAAACATGGAGAAGCTTATAATAATCTAGCTAATCTATATTATATGGCAAGAAAGTACCAAAAAGCTCTTGATTATTTGAATATGGCTGAAGAAAACGGCGCCAAGATTAATCCAGCTTTCAAAAAAGCGGTTTTAAGAACTATAAAAAAATATCCAAAAAATTGAATTAAATCCAAAAAAATGGATATCTGCATAGAGTCTAGAACAAAAATTTATTGATAATAAACAAAATACAATATAAATTATTTGGCACAAAACTTGCTGATTAACATTTATATTTTAGATAAATTTAATAAAAGGAGGTGATAAATAAAGAGGAGTTTGATTTAAAAGGTTAATGTTGAGTGAAAAATTTCGCTCTAAGATAAGGTATTAAAATTGAAGGAGGATTTATGAAGAAATTTTTATCATTTTTCTTATTCTTAATTCTTCTGGGCTCGATTTTTGCTTATGCTCAAGAACAGACCGGAGAGATAGTCGGCACAGTTAAAGATGCTGAGGGCAGCCCTTTACCTGGAGTTACAATTGAAGCCAGAAGCCCTACCCATATAGGAGCTGCAACTGCAGTCACGGATGATATGGGAAGATTTCGTCTTATAGGCTTGACTCCAGGATCATTCACCATAACTTTTTCTCTTCCGGGGTTTAAAAAGCTAATCAGAAAAGGAATTATAGTTCGTTTAGGAAAAACATTTAACCTTAACGTGACCTTGATTCAGGCAGCTATTGAGGAAGAAGTGACAGTTGTCGGTGAATCTCCTGTAGTTGACATCAAAAAAAGTTCCACTACTATGAATATCGGTAAAGAGATGTTCGCCAAACTTCCTAAGGGAAGAAATTTTACTTCAGTGGTAACAGTGGCTGCTGGTGTCAATGATGAACCAATGCTGGGTGGTACATCTATGGATGGTGCCAGCGGCTCAGAGAACATGTTTTTTGTTGATGGTGTCGATACAACCAGCCTATACACCGGAGCCTCTGCCCAGCGAGTCCTGTTTGAGTTTATCGAAGAAGTTCAGGTTAAGTCTTCTGGCTATGAGGCTGAATACGGCGGTTCCATGGGAGGTGTTATCAATGTCATCACCCGCTCCGGAGGGAATGAGTTCCATGGGGAAGCATCCCTCTATTACCGCAGCGATGAGCTTCACGGTCCACGAAGGCCATCTCTTCGCCTCAACCCTCTTGATAACACCAAAGCTGAATATATAACTTATCCTGAGGATAACTGGTATCAGTACGAAGCTGGATTTGGGCTGGGTGGTTATGTTTTTAAAGACAGACTCTGGTTTTTTGGAAACGTAATGCCCAGAATTACCAGGACAGAGAGGACTGTTGAATTTCTCGCTGATGGTCTGGAACATACCACAACCCAGAAAGAATACAGCTATTTCTTTCAAGGGAAATTAACAGCTCAGCCTTTTTCTGGATTAAGAATAAGCGGCAGCTTTGTCAATGATTTTTACAAGTGGCGAGGCGCTTTGGCTTCGTTGGCAGGCACTTCAGACCCAGAATATCAATTTGATATCTATGGCTTTGATTATCCTGGCTGGACAGCAGCTTTTAGGGCTGACTACATTGCCTCTGATAACCTCTTTTTTACCTTAAACGGAGGCTATTTCAGAACCAACGAAAAACAGCTGATTGGGCCGGATGGACCTCGTTACTATTTCCGGGCTACAAATGCAACTATCCCTGGAGTCCCTCCTAATCTCGTTAGAGCCTATGGTTGGTATAATTACAGCTATGATGACGGCTATCAGACCTTAAAAAATATCCAGAACAGGCTGACCGGAAACTGGGATTTCACTTACTTTTTTGATGCCGGCGGCGAGCACGTAGTCAAAGGTGGCGTGCAATTAGTTCGCATTGGCCAGGATGTGGATGATGCCTATCCTTATGACTACAACAGGCTTTACTGGGGAAGGAGTTATCAATCTCCAAGCCTGGGGACTGTGCCTACAACCTACGGCTACCTTGAAGTTCGTGAGCCATTTGGAACCAAAGCCAAAATCCATAGTATACGCTGGGCCCTTTTCTTACAGGATAGCTGGACAATCGCCAATAGACTTACTCTCAATTATGGTCTTAGAGCAGAGAAAGAGGATATTCCTTCTTTTAGTGACTTGCCTGAATACCAGGAAGCTCCCATAAAATTTAGCTTTAACGATAAGATTGCCCCTCGGATTGGCTTTGCCTATGATGTTTTTGGCGACAATAATCTTAAGGTTTTTGCAAGCATTGGCCTTTATTACGATGTCATGAAGCTGGAAATGGCTGAAGGTTCTTATGGCGGTTTCAAGTGGATCTCTCATTACTACGACATAAAAACTCTTGACTGGACAAAGTTTGTAGAAACAACCCACCCTGATACAAGCCATCCCGAACTCCTTAAGTACATTGAATCTCTCAACTGGAGAATTCCTTCTTTTGAGACTACTCAGCCTGATATGAAGCCTTACAGCAAGATAGAATACACAGCAGGTTTGCAGAAGAAATTAGGCGAGGATCTGTCTCTAACATTTCGCTTTCTCCATAACCACATCATCTGGGCTATCGAGGATATCGGCATGCAGACGCCTGAAGGCGAGCAGTACTACAACGGAAACCCCGGTTCTGACTGGATCCAGGAACTTTATGATAAAAACCTGGGGCCAGAATACCCTGATTGTCCGAAGGCCAAGAGGAGTTATTATTCCTTAAGTATTGGTGTGGATAAGCGCTACAGCAACAACTGGATGGGAGGAATCCATTATACCTGGAGCTATCTCTGGGGTAATTTTTCAGGCTTGGCCAGTTCAGATGAGTTCGGCCGTATGTCACCCAACGTGGAAAGATACTTTGATGCCTGGATGCTTCACCGTGACCAGAACCTGAATGAGACTACCGGCAAACTGCCCACTGACAGGCCTCATCAGCTAAAGGTTTACGGAAGCTACACTTTTAATTTTGGCTTGACCGTAGGCTTTTACTCCTACGCCATGAGTGGAACTCCTGTATCCCGAATGCTGGATTTGAATAATCTCGAAGGCTATTATCCTGTTGGCCGCCTCTCTGATGGCCGGACTCCTTTCTTAACCCGAACTGATCTTTATCTTGAGTATAATCTCAAACTCGGCGGAAGGTACGGCTTCCAGATCAATGCTAACATTATTAACCTTTTCAACCAGAAAATTGCTCAGAGAAAGTATCCCTATTACAACCAGCAGACCATATACCTCGATGATTCTGAAATATTAGCGGGCTTTGATTATCAAGAAGTGTGTGCTAGAGAAGGCATTCTGCTTGATCCTCGATTTTTGAAGCCTTATTATTACACTTCATCCATTGATGTCCGTCTAGGAATAAAGTTCATATTCTAAGCACTTAGCAGACAAAAAGAAGCCCCTCCTCTAAATAAAAGAGGAGGGGTTTCTTTTTAAGCTTGATGACTTTGGAGCAGGATTGCTTATTTTTGATAAAGAAGCGTCTCTTTTACTTCTTTTTGAGATATTCAATAATATTTTTTACGTTAGATGATCTGGCTGAGTCCGGTTCAAGTTCCAAAAATTTTTCAAGAATCTCAAGAGCTTTATCATTCTCTCCCTTATTAAGATAGACATAGCCCAACTTAAGATAAGGATCTGGCCATGAAGGCTTTATTTGTGAGGCAAGCTTAAAGTATTCAACAGCTTCATCCATTTTGTTGTTGGAGAAATAAATTTCACCAACATTGTAAGCAAGAATTTCATCGTTGGGGCTGAGGCCAAGCGATTGTTTAAAATATTTCTGAGCTTTCTCTAAGTCTTCTCTTTTAAGATAGATTTCTCCAATTCCTGCCAAAGCCTTGGCTTGAAGTTTTATTGTCTCCGCAGTTTCTTCTTCCTGAGCTTTTTTTATAACCAATTCGAATTCTGCTTTAGCTTGTTCTAGCTCATTCTTTTCTTTGTAGCAGTTTCCAATATTGAAATGGATTTGATAGGCTTGAGGATTATTTTCAAGAAATTGTTTAAAGGACTCAAGGGCTTCATCGTATTTTTTCTCCTCAAAAAGCTTGTTTCCTTTTTCAAAGAGCTCTAAAGAACCTTTATCTTGGGCAACAACTTTTTCTGCTCTTTTGAGGACAAGGGTGAGAGAAGGATTTCTTTCAATTTGACTTACTTTTATATTTTTAGTGGTTGGCAGATAGCCAGGGGCACTGGCTTTAATTTTATAGTAACCACTTCCCAGTCCAAGAATTTTCCAATTGCCTTTGTTATCAGCCGTAACAGTTCTTGAGTATTTTTCTCTCTCTAAGCTCTCCACAATAATAACGGCTTTGGCAATTGGGATGTTTGCTTCATCAACCACTCTTCCACTCAGTCGGCCTAATCCCCTAACAGGTTGACTTGAGGGCTGAACAGTTATCAAAGAAATAAAAAAGGTGAGAATAAATAATTTGGTAATAGCTCGTTTCATCATTAATGCCTCCGTCTACTGTTAGAAAATAAATTGGAATTGATCCTTTATTTTTTCAGAGTTTCATTTTAATTTATATCATTTATCAAAGGCTAAATTTTATCTTTTTTTCTCTCTTTTCTTCACCTGTTGTATTTTCAAGATTTATGATTCCTATGTAAGTTCCTTTTGGAAGCTTCACAGGAATGTCTATCACATATTCCTTACCTGTCAGGTTTTCGACCTCTGAGCTTTTGACCATAAATGGGTAGACTTTAAAATCTTCCCAAACTTTTTCTTCTGTAGCAGCATTCCTTATTTCTACCGAGAGCTTTAACTTTGTTTCAAGTCTGTTTCCTTTTTCCGTCATCCACATGTGTTCATAAGGGATATTTATTTCGATTTTTACTTCATTTTCCTCTGTCTTAAAAATTTCAACATTGAAATCGAAAACTACCTTCTCCTTAGTCACTTTTGGCTTCCATTCCATTTGAGTCTTCATGATTTGAGCAAGATGTCGGGCACCAAGCGGCGTAAGATCATAATCTCCGCTCCATGAATAATCAACAAAGACTATAGGAAAGAAGCCGTAATACCAGACTTCTGAAGGATTTTCGTAGAAGCTGTATCCGCGGGGATAGGTATATCTTTCATCTGGAGGTCCGAGCAGAATATAAATTCTTCCTCTATCCTGAAGCCAGCCAGGCGTGGGGCCTCCTTTGAAAAGCTTATTGGCCATCTCAATCCGTCTAAAATACTCTTCTTTGAACTCGTTGACTTCTGTGTAAGGATCAGGATCTCTTTTCTTCCAGAAATTTTCTATAAATGATTTCCTTTCAGAAGGAGGAAGGTTGAGAAAAATTTTCTTTTCTTGTTTAGTAATTATGTAGCGGACAACGGAGAGAAATTCCTTGCTTTCTGGATCAAGGTTTTTCTTCAATCGAGACGTGGCACAGGAGTTTATGATGAAAAAACATATAAATGGAATAATGGTTAAATTTAAGAGCCTTAAATATTTCACTATTTTTTCTTTTCTAGAAGGCGGACTTTTTCTTCTATTTCTTTCTGATTTGAATCTAGCTCTAAAGATTTTTTCCAAGCATCCAGAGCTTGTGTTTTGTTTCCTGATTGATAATAGCATTCCCCAAGTGCATTGAGAATCTTAAGATTAGTGCCAAAATGTGCTAAATACCTTTTATAGCAATCAGCAGCCAGAGAGTATTGGCTGAGGGCTTGATAACTTTTCCCGAGAAGATCGTAACATCTGTATTCAATTTTTTCATCTTGGACAAAAGGCAAAAGGATGTTTACTACCCTCTTATATTTTTTAGATTCGAATAAGGCTTTGGCAAGGCCAAGAGCAAATTTCAAATTTTTGGGCTTTTTATTATAGGCTTTTTCTAGAAAGAGTTTAGCCTTTTGGAGCTGGCCTTTATTAAAAAATTCACCTCCAATGATATAATCATAAACAGGATCTTCAGGAGGAGCCATAAGTTCAGTACAGATAAAAGGACGAGGTAGATTTAATTTCGCCGAGATAAAAAAGTGGGCCTGTTGGGAAAGTAGTTCTTTATTATTTTTATCAAATACGGATACTTTAAGTAAATAATTAGCCGGCTGAAATTTTTTGAGATGGATTGATTCCAAAAACTGACTTTTTTGAGGAGATTGATCAATATCCTTGCTTTCAGACCAAATTTCCTGGTTGTTTGTGTAAATCGCCAATTTAATTTTTCCATTTTTTTCTATATCTTCAGGAAGGTTGTAGAGTTCGAAAAAGACATTGAGGTTGTCATTCTGGGAAAAGTCATTTCTTGGGGATGGATAAAGTTGGTGCTTTCCGATTTTGAAGGCTTTTGACTGGGATTGATAAGGAGATTCCTTTAAAGATGGTGCTAAAAGGAGAGGACTCATCCTGAATTCTGAAGAGGAAGGAACAAAAATTGTCTTTTCAAAAGAAGTAAATTCTTTAGAAATCGCATTTTTAATAAGAAGATGGAAGGTATAAGTGCCCTCAATAAGAGGAAAGGCATCCTGATAGCTGAAAAGTTTAGATTTGAACTGTTGGAACTGATTCTGGTTGAATTTAACCGGAAGTTTTTTGTTAAATTGGAAAATTCTTCTTCCTTTTGTATCTGTTACTTGGCCGTTTATTTCCAGGGTCGTGTAATAAGTGCCTTCAATCAGTTCCATTGACAGCCTTTTGGGCTCGAGAAGATAGTGGACAAAAAACGTTCCTGATTCATCTTGGATAACTTGAGCCAAGGAATCGTTACCGACGTAATTAGCTGTATATTCGACTTCTATTATATCCTTGTATTTAAGGAGTTTTTCTGCATATTCATCTTCGATTTTCTTAGGAGCCTCGAAAACGTGGGAAATGAGGATATCCGAAGCGATAGAAGGCGCAGTCAGAGTAATCTGATCTTGAGGGATGAGCGATATGGAAACCTGAGCCACGTTAGGCTGGATTTTGGCCAGTTGATTGTAAGCTTGACTGATATTAGCAGGGTCACCATTATAAAACCTTAAAAAAGTCTTGGGGCCATCCCTGATTGGACTATACAGTTCCCAGTCGCCAAAGCCCTCTCTTTGGATAAAGACAATGTTGAAAGAATTGGGTAAACCTAGATCTGCTTTTCCTTGGTAAAACCAGATTTCAGTAGGAATAATTTCGGTTTCGTTCTCATATTTTTCTATTTGATTTGGCTCTCCCAAAATTATATATATTCTTCCTTTTTCAGTTCTCCAGCCTGGGGTTGGCGTTCCCCGACCAAAAATTCTATTGGCATAGTTAAGGCGACGATAATGCTCTTTTTTGAATTCATTCTCAGGCGTGTTAGGATAAGGGTCTCTCTGTTTCCAGAAGGCATCTATGAAAATGTCTCTTTCTCTGTCTGTATTTAACTGCAAGAATATTTCTCTTTCCTTGGCTGTTATAATGTAAACCACCTCTTCTTCCAGCCATTTCCTGTATCTTTCTGGAAGCTCTTTTGCTGTTTTTTTATCAGCGGCTGCCTCGGGGGCAAAGTAAAATACAGACAAGAAAAAAATTATAATAGAAAGAAAAGCAAAAATTTTAATTCTCGATCCCATTATTTATTTATATTATAAACGTTTCTTCATTTTACATCAATAATACGAGTCAAATTATCATAGAAGATTTTAAATGATAAGATGATAAAAGCTAGGATTAGATTCTTAAATAATTTGAAAGGTATCCTAGTAATGATTTTAATTATTTTTTTAATTTATGGTAATCTTCTATTTTATGGAAAAACCAAGCCCATATCTTTTGGTGGAAAGCTAGGCTGGGCGGATTATCCTTCAATATAGAGAAAAGATTTATTTCATTTTTTTGATCGGGAGTTGTCCTAAATTTTTTTGATTGGTCCCAGAGAATGGGAAATTCAGGATGAAATTGGAGACCAAGGACATTAGGGTATTTTTGATGTTCGATGGCTTCTACCACTTTGCCATCTAAGGATGTTGCCGCCACTTGGAAGCCCTTGCCTAAAGTTTTGACCATCTGATGATGAGAACTGATTACATAGGGCGTATCATTGACCTTAAAGCCTAAGGAAGTTATGAACATAGAATCTGGCCTAAGTCTTATAGGATGCATATTGTAAGGAAGAAGCTTATATTGGGGATAAAGACGGGCATAGGGATTAGTATGCCAGTTTTGGGGACCAAGAGAGATGATATCTTCAAGATAGAGTTTACCATAAATTTGGAAGGGGATATCTTGAAGGAGTGTTCCTCCTGTAGCTACATTTAGACTCTGGCTACCCAAGCAAATACCCAAGATCGGAAATTGAGGCTCAGATTCAAGCCAGGCTTTAAACTCTTTGTCCTGGAAGCCTCCCAGCAGATGGAAGATAAAAGAAAGCTCAAGAAAATGCCTATAAGGAGTCTGAATGCGGGTTAAAATGGTAGTTTTTTGATGATATAAATTGGGTGGAATGTCAGGCCCGCCGAAGAAAATAAGGCCATCTGAATGAGTTAAGATCTTTTTAAACTCGGCTGTTAAAGAATTCTCTTGGAATATTTTTCCTTTTTGAATTTCAGCCGTTAATTTATGAAATTTTATCCAAATGAGATTATTTTCCTGGACTAGTTCTATTGATTGTTCATAATTGGTTAATTCCTGTTGGTGATAAACACCGACAATTGTTAACTTTTCAGTGGGAATAAGATTTTGTTTTCTCAATTCCATTAAAGACCGGATAGTACCTTGGGAGGGATGGAAGATGGTTAAAATCAGATTTCCAGAAGATAAGGAAGGGCCATCGAAAAATTTCTGTTCAACTTGGGGAAAAAGGAGGGCGCTGGAGATCAATAAAAATAAGATAAGAAAAACATTTAGGACTAGTTTTTTCGATAGATATGAATTCATAGTTTTCTCCTTTATTTAAATGGTAAGATTGAAATTATAATTTTTGCCTTTAGCTTTGGCAAGTTCTTGCTTTTTTGATTTTGGATTTTATCTTGGAAAAACAAGAATTATCTTTAATCCTTTTAATTTAACTTCTCTTTTTATTGAAAACCAAATATAGTAAAATCAAAATATATATTATGAAACCAATGACTCCAAAAAATGAATCAGAAATAAGTCAAAGGCTGAATAAAAAGAAATGCGATTTTAAAATAAAATTTTATTCAGGCTATAAAAAGAAAGAAACACCCAGGGCTGTAGTCATTGGTAGCCGTGAATTTCCCATAGAGGGAATCATCTGGAGGAAGAGAATTCTTGATAGTGAATCCGGAAAAATGGCTGAAATTTTTAAATGCAAAATAAAAGGAGAAATAGTCAAGATTTCCATTTATGACTCAGGAGAGTGGTCGATTTCTTTCCCCCAAAAAACCTTCCCCTGATATTACAATAAAATTTTTTAAATTCCCCCAAAACCTTTTTTCTCTTTTTTTCGTTTATATAAGAGAAACTGGCTATTATCTGAGATTTAAGTGAAGAAAGTGTAGAGGAAAGATTACGATGGTTAAAAAAGCTCCGATATTTATGTTGGTGATACTCTCTATCCTCTGGTCAGCTCTTTTTTCTTATGGAGCTGCAAGTGAGGCTTTGACGATACCCAGGCTGTCACGGGCGCCAAAAATTGATGGATATCTTGAAAAACCTCTCTGGGAGAAAGAAGCCCTTAAAATAGAAGATTTTCTTCAATATACCCCCAAAGAAAAAGGAACTCCTTCTGAAAAAACAGTTACTTATATAGGTTATGATCATAAAAATCTTTATATTGCTTTCCGTTGTTACGATTCTGAAGTCGATAAAATTAGAGCTTCGGTTACTAACCGTGATAACTGTTTTGATGATGATTGGATTTATGTTTCCTTTGATACTTTTAATGAGAAACGCCGGGCTTTTACCTTTATTATCAATCCAATAGGAGTTCAGATGGATCTCATTCGAATCGAGGAAGGAGGGAACGACAATATGGATCCCAGCTGGGATACAGTTTTTTATTCTGAGGGAAAAATCGATAAGGAAGGCTATACAGTGGAGATTGCTCTTCCTTTTAAAAGCGTCCGCTTTCCTGATAAAGAAGCTAAAGTTTGGGGGGTGGTTTTAGGTCGGACTATCGCCCGTAAAGGAGAGATTGTCATTTGGCCTGCTATTTCCAAGAAGATTCCAGGTTTGCTTACTCAGGAAAGAGAAGTTGTCATCCAGGGAGAGATCGAAAAAGGAAAAAACTTTGAACTGATGCCTATTGCTACCTCTCTTAAAACTAAAGAAAAAAAAGGAGACTTTCAGCCTGGACTGAACTTTAAATGGGGCATTAGCTCAGATTTTACCATGGATTTAACCCTTAATCCCGATTTTAGCCAAATTGAGGCTGATACTCCTCAAATCGATGTCAATCGCCGTTTTGCTCTTTATTATGCTGAGAAAAGGCCTTTTTTCCTGGAAGGGATGGAAATATTTAAATTTCCTCAAATTAATATGGTTTACACCAGGAGAATTATTGATCCTTTGGCAGGAGCCAAATTGACTGGGAAGGTTGGACGCTTTGCTTATGGGCTTCTTTCCGCCTATGATACCAGCCCGACCGAAAGCTTGTGGGAAATTCATGATGGCCAGGGAAGGAAAGATGAGAATGCTCTTTTCAACATTTTTAGATTTAAGACGGATATTTTTAAAGAGTCTTATCTAGGCTTCTGCCTGGCAGACAAGGAGATAGATGGTTCTTATAATCGTGTACTTGGTTTAGATGGTCAATTTAAATTCAACAACAATTTTTTCTTTTCCTTTCAGGCTATAGGGTCCAGAACCAAATTTGAAGATGAAGAGAAAGGCCTGGCTCCGGCCTTGTATGCTGACTTTTTTTACTTCAGCAAACACTGGATGGGCGGTTTATACTGGCTATCTTTTCATCCTGATTTTGAAGCTTCTTCTGGTTTCGTCAATCGGGTTGATTATAGAAGCTTAGGCACTTACACTGCTTTTATGGTCTATCCAGAAAGAAAATATTTAAATCAAATTAGATTAAATCTAAGAGGCGGACAGAGATATGCTTATTTCAAGAATATTCTGCTTGATCAATGGGCTATAGTCAATGTTCAATTGCGCTTTACTGAATTCAGCCAAATGAATGTTTACTACGAAAACAACCTGGAAAGGTACGCTGAGGTAGATTTTTATAAAAATTCATTTACTATTCAAGCGCAGAATAATTTTTTAAGCTGGCTTCCTTTCGGCCTTTATTTTCAGATAGGAGACAGCATTTATTATGACCCTGATGATCCCTTTCTGGGATGGAGCAATGTTTATGGTCTTTTTCTCAATCTAAAGCCAAATAAAAGACTGCGGATGGAGATAAATTTCAATAAGCAGACTTTCTGGAAGAGAAGAGGCGGAAAGCAGCTTTTTGATTATAATGTTGTTCGTCAAAAAATAACCTACCAGCTTTCCAAAAATCTTTCTTTAAGAGCTATTGTCGATTACAATCATTTTTATAAGGAGATTTATGGCAGCTTTTTAGTCAGTTATATTTTGAAGCCGGGCACAGTCTTCTTTTTAGGTCTTGATAGCAATCTTTTTCAGGACGATTTTGGTCATTACCGGCGCGACACCTACAGCGTATTCTTAAAATTTTCTTATTGGTGGCGAATCTAGATCTATCACTTCCAATTAGGCCTTAACCTTGATGGTGGTCTCCATCACCTTCCTTATATTAGGAATTATTATTAGCTATCACGCTTTTGGAGGTACTTTTGCAAATATGGAAAAATAGACGGAATTGGTGGATTTTACGTATAATAATCAGTTATGAGTCTGAATTTTCTTAAAGGATTAGCTGAATTTAAAAGGCTTATCCTTTCTTTCGAGCAGCAGGAGAAAGGCCAAAGCATTTCAGGTTTAGTGGAACCAGCCAAGCCTTACTTTTTAGCCAATTTGGCCTCAGCCACAAAAAGAAAAATTATATTGATTCGACCATTTTCTGCTTCCCTTTCATCCTTTGAAGATCAGACTAAATTCTTTTTATCTCAGTTATCGTTAAAATTAGATATAGCCTCTCTCCCGCCGCTTTCTGATAATCCTTATCAAGAGATTTGGCCATCTTTAGAGTCAATTTCTTCCAGGATGTCTTTTTTTTATAAACTCCAAAAAAAGCCGCCTTCTTTAATAATTACTAATCTCTTGGGATTGCTTAAACCTTTTCCCTGTAGAGAAGATTTAAAGGAATCCTTCTTGATTCTTTCGCAGGGAACGATATTTGATAGAGACCAAATGCTGCTGAAGCTGGCCGAATATGGCTATGCTCAGCAGGATTTAGTCAACTCCGCCGGAGAATATGCCTGGAGAGGGGGGATAATTGATGTTTTTTCTCCTTGGGAAGAGTTCCCATTTCGGATTGAATTCAGTGGAGATGAAGTTTTCTCTCTGCGCCAGTTTCATCCGTCTTCGCAAAGATCCATTGGAAAGATCGATAAAATTTGCCTCCCCTCACTTCGAGAATTTACTACTTCACTTCAATTTATAAGTGAATGGCAGACATTGGTTCAAAAAAAAGCAGGCCCCTTTTTCTTTAATGATCTATTGGAAAAAATAAATAAAATAAATGAAAAGAAATTTTTTCCTTCATTTTTCTTTCTCTCCCTTATTCATAATCAGCATTTTGTTTCCTTTAAAGATTATCTTGGAGATTACTTACTAGTTATAGATGACTTTGAACAATTGGAAAAAGAATGGGGTGAGGTTTTAAAGGACTTAAAGGAGCAATATAAGGAGCTTAAACAGCAGGGCGTATATCAGCTTCCCCCTGAAGAAATTTTTCCACCTAGCTTGTGGTCTAAGATTAAAAAAGAAGCCGTCTTCTGGCAAGAGCTTAGAACCCATTCTAAAAACAAATCATTCTTCTTTTCTTTCCAAACAGTACCTAAATTCAGAAATAAAATACCTAGCTTTATCGATTATCTAAAAAGATTAATCGAGGAAAGAGAGAGATGCTTTATCTATCTTTCAAGCTCTTCAGTCCGCCATAGATTAGCTGCTCTTCTTAATCAATATGAAATCCCTCATGTGAGCAGTGATAATCCTTTGACTTCTTTCCCTGGAGAAGGAGCAGTGCTTTTGCTCGGGCATCTTAAGAAAGGATTTAGCTATCCAGCCCAGAAGATAAATTATTTTGCTGAAAGCGATATTTTTACTGAGGAAAGAGTACTGGTGTCTCGGCCACGAATTAGACCTTTTGTTCCTCATTTCCAAGATCTGAAAGCTGGAGATTATGTGGTTCATGTTGATTATGGAATAGGCATATTTCAAGGTTTAGTAAAATTAAAAGTGGATGGCCAGAATCGTGAGTTTATAGCCATAGTCTATAAAGATGAGGACAGGCTCTTTGTTCCAGTTGAAAATCTTAACCTTGTTCAGAAATTTTCAAAAGCAGGTCAAAATCCTCCCTTTCTTCATAAATTGGGCAGTCCTTCCTGGGAGAGAACAAAAGCCAGAACAAAAAAAGCTATTGAGAGCATGGCGCGAGAACTGCTTCAACTTTATGCTCAAAGAAAAGCGGCTAAGGGCTATAAGTTTAGCCCTGGAGGCACCTGGCTGGAAGAATTTGAGAGGATATTTGAATATGAGGAAACAGACGATCAGCTAAGAGCAATCAAAGAAGTGATGAAAGATATGGAATCAGCCTTCCCTATGGATCGGCTCCTTTGTGGTGATGTGGGCTATGGAAAAACGGAAGTAGCCATGAGAGCTTCTTTTAATGCAGTTATGGATGGCAAACAAGTAGCTGTTCTATGTCCAACCACAGTTTTAGTCAGTCAACATTTGAAGACTTTTAGAAACCGTATGATTCTTTTCCCGGTCAGGGTGGAAGCTCTTAGTCGACTGCAGACAAAAAAACAGCAAAAAAGAGTAATTGAGGATTTAGCTAAAGGCTTGATCGATATTATTATCGGCACCCACCGCCTTCTGTCTGAGGATGTTAAATTTCGTGATTTAGGGCTGTTAATAGTCGATGAAGAACAAAGATTTGGAGTAAGTCACAAGGAGAAAATAAAAAAGCTAAAAACCAATGTTGATGTCTTAACAATGAGTGCTACCCCCATTCCAAGAACCCTGAATCTATCGTTAACCGGTCTGAGAGATATCAGTCTGATAGAGACTCCTCCTAAAGATAGACTTGCCATCCATACAGTTGTGGCCCCTTTCAGTCCTAAACTTATCGCTTCAGCTATTAAAATGGAGCTAGCCCGAAGAGGGCAGGTCTATTATATTCATAACCGAATTGAAGATATAGAGACAGTAGCGGCTATGATTAAAAGGCTTGTCCCCCAGGCAAAAGTGGCTGTAATTCATGGGCAGATGCCAAGTCTTACTCTTGAGAGAAGGATGATTGATTTTATCAATCATCAATACAATGTTTTAGTTTCGACAACCATTATCGAGAATGGCATTGATATTCCCCTAGTCAATACCTTAATTGTGGAGAGAGCCGATCTTTTTGGTTTAGCCCAGTTATATCAATTGCGGGGAAGAGTAGGTCGCTCCTCGCGCCAGGCAGTAGCTTATTTTCTTGTTCCGCCTTTAGGGGAACTTACTCCCTTAGCCAAAGAACGACTAAAAGCTTTACAGGAATTCAGTGAACTTGGTTCGGGCTTCCGCTTAGCAGCCAAAGACTTAGAAATAAGAGGAGCCGGAAGTTTCTTGGGTTTTAGACAGCATGGTTACATGGAAGCTGTAGGGTTCGATTATTACCTCCATCTTTTAGAAAATGCAGTTAAGGAATTGAAAGGTGAAAAGTTTGAAGAATTTAAATCCGAGATTAACTTACGACTGGATATCCGTATCCCTGAAGAATACATACCACAGGTAAACATCAGGTTAAATCTTTACAAAAGGATATCCTCAATAGAGGACATAAAGGAGATAGAGAAAATAAGGGAGGAAATTAAAGATAGATTTGGTCCCCTACCTCCGGTTGTAACCAATCTCCTTAATTATGGGATTATAAAATATCTGGCTGAAAGAATGAGAATTAATTCCATCGACCGTCTAGGCCAGAAGATTATCTTAAAATTTTATCCTGAGTCTACGGCAAATCTGCGGCGGTTGACAGAAATTATAGAAAAACATTCCGGCTTTATTGCTCCCCAGGGAATGGTCAGCCTTACTTTAAATAGTCAAAGCGATAAAGAAATCATGGATGAAACCATATTCATCTTGAAGGAGTTATCTTTAGTGTAATATAATAGCTTGCAAACAATTGAAATGAAGTATTTTATAATAAGAAGAATTATCTTAGCTTTGGTCCCCTTTATTTTTTTTCTATTAATTGGCGGCTGCCAGCAAAATAAAAGTCAGGAAGCAGTCAATCCACAACAGCTAGAGAAGACTCTTACAGATCGACGCATAATTCTTAAAATTGATGATTCGGTTTACCGAAATTCTGACTTCTATGAGTATATAAAAAACTTAATCGGTGAGGAAGTTAATAGTTTGCCGGCTGTTTCTTTAAGCCGATTATTTGACAATTTTATAGAAGAAAAGTTACTTCTTCATGCAGCCAGGGATAAGAAATTGTCCGTGACTTGGCCAGAAAAAAAAGAATATTTAGCTAAAATAAGTAATGATTTGTGGGCCGGCCAAGAGAGCAAAAAAGTGGACAAAAATCTTGAGGAAAGACTGCTGGTGGAAAAATACATCTACCAGCTTGTTAAGGATATAGAGGTTAGCCCTGAGGAAATCAAAGCTTATTATGATCAACATAAAAGAGAATTCTTGAAGCCGGAAAGAGTTGAGGTTAGTCAAATTCTGCTGCCAACAGAAGATGAAGCCATCAATGTTTTAGAAGAACTGAAAGGGGCTTCAGAAGAAAAATTCAGAGAAGTGGCTAGGCGGGAATCCACTGGAGTGGAAGCGTCCAAAGGAGGGAAAATGGGTCTTTTCGAAATGGGTGAGCTGCCTTTTGAAATGGAAAAAGTTATCTTTTCATTAGATGAAAGAGAAGTCAGCCAAGTGGTAGAATCTTCTTATGGGTATCATATTTTCAGGATGGATAAAAAATATGACCTGGAATTGATCTCATTAGAGGAAGCCACCCCGGCCATTAAAATAAAATTACTAGACAAAAAGATTAAAACTTTCATGGGTAAACATGTTCAAACCTTGAAAGAAAATTTACAATGGAGCTTTTCCCCTCAGAACTTGTTTTTTTCTTATCAGAAGGAAAGTCAATGAAAAAGCTAAGAGTGGTTGTTGTTTTAGGATTAGTCTGGCTGGGATTCGCTCTGGCTTGGGGAGAGGAAGTTGTCGAAGAGATAGTGGCTATAGTAAATGATGATATCATTACTCTTTCTGACTATAAAAACCAGCATGAAGCTCTCTATCAGATGCTGAGGGCTCAATTTCAAGGAGAAGAATTCCAGCAGCATTACCGACATGAAAGAAAAAAATTATTGGAAATGATGATTACTGATCTTCTTCTCCTGCAGGAGGCCAAGAAAAAGGGCATTAATGTTGAAGAGCAGGTAAAACTAACTATTGAAAATATAAAGGAGCAGAATGGCATTAATTCTGATGAAGAATTAAAACGCCTCATGGGCCAACAGGGAATTAACTTTGAAGCCTGGAAAGAGCAGATGGAAGAGAATATTCTCAAACAGGGGGTTATAGCCACTGAGGTGGATAGGAATATTGTTGTTGATGACTCTGAAGTAGTTAATTATTATAAGCTTCATTCACAAGAATTTACAGAGCCTCAAGAATACAAGTTGAAAGCCATTTTCATTGCGGCTGATAATAAAACTAGCCAGGAAGCCGAAGATTTAAAAGAAAAAATAGACAGAAAAATTGCTGCTGGTGAGGACTTTTCTGCTCTGGCCAGCCAATATTCTGAAGGTCCAGAAAAAGAACATCAAGGCGACCTGGGGACCTTTAAGAAAGGAGAAATGGCCAAGAATTTAGAGCAAGAAGTCGAAAAATTAAAAGCAGGCGAAATAACCACTTGGCTGGAGATTAAAGGCGGCTGGTATAAACTGAAGTTAGAGGAGAAAAAAGAAGCTTACTTGAAATCTTTTGAAGAGGTAAGAAAAGATATCCAAGAAAAATTATTTGCTCAGAAAAGGAAAAAACAATTAGATAAATTTTTAAAGGAACTTAAGGAGAAAAGCTACATTAAGGTTCTTAATCCTAATCCTCTTGGGTTTGATTAGGAATTTGCTCTAAAATTCTTGCTCTGAATTTATTGTTTGCTATTTTTTTTAATTTCTTTTTTTACTTTGCCTACTGGTTTCGGCTCTTTGAAATCGATCTTTCGAGAAATTTCCCACTCTCCAAGAAGAACATATTGAGAGCCTTTGGATTGGACGAAGAGCTTAACGATAACCAGCTTCCAATTAGGGTTATTGTGGAAAGAACGAAGGCTTTTGCCTTCGACACCATAGTTGCTCTTTAGAAGGATGCTTTTGCTTACTTCTCCGGGCATAACTGGTTTGCCTCTGATAGCAGCTAGAAAACAATCACCTAGGTTTTCATAATCATCTTTAAAACGGAAGTTAGCGTTAAAATTTATATAATGAAGGGGCTTATCAGTTAAGTTTTTTACCTTGAAGGAGATGGCTGGGACCAAGATTAGTTTTGGCGGCCAGGGTTGATAATATTTAGCTACCCATTTTGTCTCTACATCAACAATCTCTAAGGAATTTTTAAGTTCCTCAGGAGACATTGTTTTTAAGAGGCCAGCTTGCTGTAAGATAAAGAATATGGCCACAACTACAATTATGGTTATCAGAAGGAAAGACCACTTTTTCATTAATATCCTCCTTATGGTATTTTTAATATAAATGATAGAAGGCAATTATTCAATCCTTTTTAAGGCAAACTGAAATATATTTTTGATTTTTAATAGAACATAAGTTATTTTTATCTATAAATGAAGAAGAATTTCTTTCAACTTAATCTTTTCGTGGGGATATTGATTTTCTTGTTGGCGGTGGCCTTGCTGGGACTAGGATCGAGTTTTATGAAAGTATGGTTTTACTGTTTTGCCTGGTGGTCATTTATTCTCTTCATGGATGGCTTGAATTTTAGAAAAAATAAAACATCTCCTTTGGCTGAAAACCCTTGGTTGTTCCACTCTACAGCCTTTTTTTCAGTCTTTATCTGGCTTATTTTTGATCTTTTTAACTTGAGGCTAGAAAATTGGTCTTATCACAATCTGCCACCCAATTTAGGCGAGAGATGGCTAGGATATTTTATTGCCTTTGGCTCAGTTGTGCCAGCCATCAAGGAGATTTCCTTTTATTTCGAAAGCGTTTTGAAAGGCAAGAAAGCAGCTCTCTTCCAGATCAAAGTCAGTACTCTGATGCTCAAGATTTTTTTTCTTTTGGGCTTGAGTTTTGTCTTTTTGCCTATTTTCTGGCCAAATTTATTTTTTCCTTTAGTCTGGCTCTGCTTTATTTTTCTGCTAGAACCGCTGAATTATTGGCTTAAGAATGAAACTCTGTTGGCTGATTTAGAACAAAGGGATTGGTCCCGAGTCTGGAGCTGGGTTCTGGCTGGGCTGGTAGCCGGGATTTTATGGGAGCTGTTTAATTTCTGGGCTGGCACTCATTGGGAATACAATCTTCCCTATCTCAATTTTGGTCGGGTATTTCAAATGCCGGTCTTAGGCTATACGGGTTTTATGCCCTTTGCTCTTGAAATTTTTGCTTTTTATCACCTGTTGGCTGGATTGTACCGAAAATTAAAAAAGAGAATTATTTTAAGCACTGCTCTTTTATTAATAGGCTTTTATATCGGCTGTTTCTATCTGATTGACGCCTTTACTGTTGTTAAATGACAAAACTGTTGTAAATATTATTTTTTGGCTTTGAAAAGGGCGACTGGCCCCTTTTTCTTACATTTTATCTGGAGAGTCCACTCTCCTCATCGGACCGTAAGACGAAAATGGCCGGAACAGCGTTGTTGCAGCCAGATAATTTTATCTGTAGAGCCTGCTGTTCCCAGCAGGCCGTCTGATTAAGAAAACAGGAAAATAGAAATCAACTTTTCATAAACAATCTAATCAGAAATAGTACCTGATGCCCAGACCAGCGTTGAAGCCAAACTCAGTAGCAGGGGCCAGATCCAGCAAGGGGGCTAGCTCGAAGAAAATGTCTAGAGGCGCTTTCTCGATAAGATAAGCTATGCCAAAAGGAATACGGATGCCGACTCTATTTTTCTTTTCAGCCTTTAATCTACCCCCGATTCCATAATAAAGAACAAGCCTACCCTTTTCGGCTTTTAATAGCTTGAAATTGTGGATAAGATAGTCTCCGTGAAGATGAAAGGAATCCTCCCGGCCGAATGACCAGGCGAGGCCGAAATCGACGGCAGTTTTGCTGTTTAGCCAGCTCTTAAAGCTTAATCCTGTCGGTTCGCCTAAGATAATCCCTGCCCCAAAGCCGCTCTCCTGAGCCGTTGCCCTGATTGAAATAAGCAAAATTATCAAGACAAAGAATATTCTAAACCATTTCATTTTTCATTTCCTTTCAAATAATAGGAAAAGTTGCTTTTCAATGAACGAGCTGGGAGGCAAAAACAGGCTGCAGCTTAAATTTTTCAACGAGGTGGAGATTTTCTTTTAACACCTTGAGGGTTGCCAACCGGGGATGGCAGATACCCAAGGCCTGCCCTTTTTTCTTAGCCAATTGAAAGAGTTCAATTAATTTGTTTTTTATTGATTCTTCACTATTTTCTGTATCCAGAAAGACATTGCGGTAGGTTGAGGGCACTCCCATCAGCTGAGCTATATCATAAGCTACAGAATCAGCCGTTGTTCGGCTGTCGATAAAGAAAAGATTTTTTTCTTTTAGCTGTTCAAGAATGATTCTCATAAACATTTTGCTGGCAGTGATTTTTGAGCCCATATGATTGTTAACTCCAATTACATAAGGAATTTGAGCCAAACAGCTATTTACTGTTTGGATGATTTCTTCTTCATTCATTCTGGAGTTAATCATGCCTTGAGTGCCATTGTCTTCTTTTTGACTATTAATCGGCTCAAGAGGCAAATGAAGGATGACTTCCAAACGATTTTGATGAGCGATTTGGGCTGTTTCCTTGGCTAATGAGCTGTAAGGAAGAATAGAAACTGTTAAAGGCATTTTAATTGAACATATTTCGTTTATGGCCCATAAGCTGTTGCCCATGTCATCAATAATAAGAGCCACTTTATTCTTAGCCAAGGAGGGAAGCTTTGCCTGTTTGGCTGCCTTTTCTTTAAGACAAGAAAAAAGGATGATCAATTTTTCTCTTTTCTTGCCTTCAACCTGCCAAAGATAGTAATTTTTGTTGCTTGTTTTTTGTTCTTCTTTTTTGACAATGGAGGCTTTTAATTTCTGAAATTCTTTTTTAAGAGATAATTCAAGTTCTTTAAATTTTTTTAGGGGAAGATCGACCATTAGGTGAAGAACTCCTTCTCGGTCTTGGTACTGATCGACTGACTTATTAGGAAGGTTAGAGTTAGATAACTGGCTGAATACGATTCGGCTTAATTGGCCTGGTTGGGAGGTAGCTTTTCCTCTTTTTTTGAAAGCCCCCCAGAAATAGGAAGTTTTTCCTCTCTGCCAGGCCAGATAATCTAAACTAAGAGCTGAAATAATAGTTATTAAGGAAAAAAATAGCGAATAGAAAATAAGATGGCTGCGATTCCTGACCCTCAATGAGGGGATTTTCTCTTGCATGAATTACATTCTCTGGAGGTAACTTAAGGTTTTATGAAGATAAGCCTCAAAGCTCTGCTCTTCTCTTATAAGCTTAATATCAGGCGTTAATCCCTGCTTCCACAACCGATAGCCAGAAGGGAGGTGAAAAACTCCAGAAACAAGGACTAAAGCACTGCCATCGTTTAGACCAAAATATCTTGGCTCAGCCACCATTCCCAGAGTTGAAAAACCTAAGATTTTGGCTCTCTTTTTGGCCTGTAAAACGGCTGCTACCATTTCAGCAGGTCCTAAAGTAGCCTGGTTAGTCCAGATGATCAATGGCAGTTCAGATAGTTCAGCTGGGTGGGGGCAAGAAAGAACCTGGCAGTTGTTATCTTTTTTTTCTAGATAACCAATTTTTTCGTCTCGAAGAAAGATGTTTATAAATTGTTTAGCTTTTTCAAGTTTGCCTTCCCAACAGTTCCTAAGATCCAGTATTAAAGGTTTTTTCTGGTGGTTAAGACGGGGAATAATTTCCTGATGGACAAGAGTTAGGCAGTACGGGTAGAAATTATGAATCTTTAAAAGACCGCTGCTTCCCTTTTGGGGAGTATAAGAGAAAGGTTTTTCATAAAGCAACTTTCTATCTACATTTAGCTCAAGAGTTTCAGTGCTTCTTATGACTTTGAGTTTTACTCCAACGACCTGGGTGCTTTTGAGCTTGAGATTGGCTTCAAGCATACTCATGGCTAAGGTAGACTTATGATCAATAGTTCCTATTAAGTCGCCGACTTTAATGCCTTTCTGGGCAGCCGGAGAATTAGCCATCACAGCCAGCACTTGAGGAAAGGAACCATAGCTTTTGTAAAGAATGAGACCGGGTTCATATAGTCTCTGCTGGCTTTGCTGTTGGTATATTAAGGCTTCCTCTTTGTCCAGATAGCTGGAAAGGGTATCCAGAGAGTCGACCAGGCCTTTGAAGGCTCCTTCCATGGTCTGCCAAGGATTAGGCTCTTCTACATAATGGTTTTTTATGAGGTTGATAATTGTTTCCAGAAAGGGCAGTTGATCCGGAGAAGAAGTTTTAGCTGATTTGCCTGGCAAGAAATTTTTTTCCAGTAAAAAAAACAAAGAGACAGCTATTAAGGCCGAGAGGAGAATGATTTTTGTTCTTTTGTTGTTCATTTAGCTCTTAAGATAAGTCTAGATTTTATCATCTTCTTTTAAGCCATTGCAAGGGATTGAGAGGTTTTGTCTTGTAGCGTAATTCAAAATAAAGAGTTTTTCCTTTCCAGGAACTCATATCTCCAATAACAGCTATGGGCTGACCGCTTTTAACAAAGTCTCCCTTTTCTATTAAGAAATCCGAACAATGTCCATATAAAGAATAATAATTCATCCCATGGTCAATAATTATCAAGTTGCCATAGCCTTGGAAATAATCTTTATAGACAACTTTTCCGGAGTGAATAGTTTTAATTATCATCTTACCTTTATCTGGTGAAATTTCGATACCGTTATTGATAATAATTGTCTGGAAGCGGGGATTTCTCTGCAGACCAAAATGAGTTATCACCCTTCCTTCTATGGGCCAGGGCAGTTTTCCTTTCTTTTCATAAAGAGGGATAAGAGTGAAAGGAAGGATTAATTCTTGTTTGGTTATTTTTTTTATTAATGATTGTAATTCTTTTGATCTTTCTTTCAATTCATCTAAAGCTTGGAGGTGCATCTTTTTATTCCTTTCTATCTTTTGAATAAGAGCTCTATTTTTCTTCTCTTCATCTTCCAGTTCGTGCTTTTTTTGGTTAGCCTTCTGCATCAAGCGGAGGATTTCTTCCTTTTTAGCTTCAAGTTTTGATTGGCTGTCTTTGAGTTCAGTTAGGGTGGCGATGTATTCAGAAATAATATTATTTTGATATTGAGCCAGAAGGCTCAAATTTTTACTGTCAGCCAGAAAGTTTGATAAATCATCAGTTTGAAGCATTAATTGGAGGGTGTTAATTTCTCCGAATTTGTAGAGGTTAATGAGAATTTTTTCGATTGATTTTTTTTCGTGAGCTAATTTAGTTTTTAAGGTGGGAATTTTTTTTTTGATGTCCAGCAGTTCTTGATTGGCTTTTTCTAGCTGGAGGTTATAGACTGCAATTTCTTTTCTAATCAGGTTTTTTTTGAAGCCTATGCTGTCCAGTTGGGAAAGAATGGAAGCCTTTTTTTGTTCTTCTTTTTTTATTTTTGTTTTTAATACTTTTATTTGTTGGGATAATTGAAAAAGGCGCTTTTGATAGGCAGAAATATCTTGTTGCGGAAAGATCAAGGCAGGGCGGAGAACGAGGCTAAGAATTAAAGCTGCTCCTAAAGATTTGCTTACCGCTAGAAGGCTAGAATCTTTTTGCTGAGTTTCAATTTTCATAGCATAAGGAATAAATAATAGCTTCCAAGGGGAAAATAATCAATTATTATTAATTTTTGAAAACGAGAGAACTTAGGCCAAATTTATTTTACTTCTTATAAAAATGCTTGACGGTGATCTTACCCACAAGGCCGCTTAGTAAAAGAAGAGAGACAAGATTGGGGAAAGCCATCAGAGCATTGGCTGTATCGCCTATATACCAAATAATGTTGAGGTGAACTCCCTGAATGATGGAGCCTATAAAGAGGAGGGTGATAAAGAGGAGCCGGTAAGGATAAATGACAGTTATGCCGAAAATATACTCCAGACATTTTTCTCCATAGTAGCACCAGCCCAAAAGTGTTGAGTAGCCAAAAAGGAATGAACTGAGGGCTATAATATAGCCTCCATAAGGAATAACTGAGCTGAAGGCAGCAGCCGTAAGGGCAGTTGAAGTTAGCCCTCCTGTAGCTCCAAAAGCTGCGGTTTTAAGATACATGCCAGTTATGACTATGGTTAAGGTAGTCAAAGTATTAACCACAATTGTGTCGATAAAAGTCCCAGTCATAGCAATCAGCCCATTACTGGATGGGTTAGAAGATTTAGATGATGCTTGAGCAATGGCTGCTGAGCCTAGCCCTGATTCATTGGAAAGCAGACCTCGCCTGATGCCAATACTTATAGCCTGCCTGACGGAAGTACCGACTAAAGCCCCACCCACAGCTTTGACGGTGAAAGCAGATTTGAAGATGACTGAAAAAGCTGCTGGCAGATTAGTTATGTTGGCTAATATAACAGTGATGGCTCCGCCAAAATAAAGAAAAATCATGGTCGGCACTAATCTTTCTGAAACATTTCCTATTCTTTTTATCCCGCCTAAAACAACAGCTCCAACCATGGTGGTGATAACCAGACCGCTTAACCAAAAGGGAACATTAAATTGGTCATTGAAAGCTAAGGCCATGGAATTTGATTGGGCCATATTGCCAGTGCCGAAAAGGCAGGCAAGGGCTCCACAAATAGCAAAAAACATACCCATAAATTTGGCTAACTGAGGGTTTTTGATCCCCTGGCGTGCATAATACATAGGCCCGCCTGACATTTCGCCGCGCTTGTTTTTTATCCTGAATCTGACGCCTAAAAAGCCCTCTGCATATTTAGTGGCCATCCCAAAAAAACCAGCAATCCACATCCAGACTGGGGCTCCTGGCCCCCCGGTGGCAATAGCCGTGGCTACTCCAGCGATATTTCCGTTGCCAACTGTAGCTGCCAGAGCGGTCATCAAAGCCGCATAAGGAGAGATGTCTCCCTCATCTTTTTCTGTTTTATCCTTACCCATGGCTCCTCTAAGAACCATTTTTAAAGAAAGTAAAAGTCTTCGTACTTGGATTACCCTAGTTAAGAAAGTAAGAAGGATGCCTGTTCCTAAAAGAAGAACAATCATCCATGAGCCCCACATAAAATCACTCAGCTCCCTGATAAAAACCAGGGTTTTATCTAATGCTGAAAGGGTAATAGAAAGATTGACTTCCAGTATTTCAGATTGTTGTTGGATTTCAATTTCCTTTTCTACAGGAGTAAGGCCGTAGAGGTCCATTTTAATTATATATTTGCCTGGTTTAAGGTGACGATAGATAAAATTCCCCTGAGGATCTATAGTTGTTTTAATGTATTTTTCTTCTCCCAAGGGCAAAAGAAGGATTGATCCGTGAGAATAGGGCTTGGCCTTAGGTGCCAGCCTTACTTGGCCTTTGATGTCAGCCGCAGAGAGAAGGCTGAAGCTGGTTATTAAACCGAAAAAGAGGATGATAGCTGCCAATTTTTTTATCATTTTTGCCTCTATTTTGCTATTGTTCTTATGAAAAAAAGAATGATAATTATGGCTACAGGAGAAAGGAATTTTACCGAGAAAATCCACAGAGGCCTCAGTCTGAAGTGGGGATTACCAGATGATATTTCACGAACTGCTTTTTTGACGCTCCAGATATAGCCAACAAAAATACAAATAAGTAATCCTCCAAAGGCTAGAGAGATATTGCCGAAAATAAAATCCATCCAGCCTGAAAAATCAATTTTGGTCAGAAATTTCACGGCTCCAGCTGAAAGAGCTGAAGGAAGGCCGAGAGCAAGAGCGGTCAAGCCCATCAGGCCGGCGGCTTTAGTCCGGGACCAACCTCGTTCATCAACAAAATAAGCTACCGGTACCTCAAGTAGAGATATGGTTGAGGTTATGGCTGCTACTAACAGCAGGGCAAAAAAGAGAATGCCAAAAATAGTCCCGCCTGGGACTTTGGAAAAGACAAGAGGAAAGACTTTAAAAACAAGGCCAGGCCCTTCTGTTGGTGTCAGGCCGGGAATAGCAAAGAGAGTGGGGAAAATGATAATACCGGCTAGAAAAGCGATTAAGGTATCGGAGAAACAGACCCAGCCAGCTGAAGAAACAAGGTTATCTGATTTTGATATATAGCTGCCGTAGGTAATCATGGTTCCCATACCTAAGCTGAGAGAAAAAAAAGCTTGGCCCAGGGCAAAGAGAATAACTTTTCCGTTAAGCTTAGAAAAGTCAGGCTTAAGATAGAAAGATATGCCTTTTTCAGCTCCAGGTAGAGTCAAAGCTCTCACCGCTAAAAAAATGATTAAAATGAAGAGGATAGGCATTAAGACTTTAGTCCATCTCTCTATGCCGCTTTTTACTCCTCTGGAGATAATGTAAGTGGTAATGGCTATAATTACCAGCAAGAAAATAATTACCAGCCAGGGATTGGCACTGAAGTCGGTAAAAATTTTATCAGTTATTTGGCCATTTATTTGGCCTTTAAAGGAGCCGCCCGCTGTTTTAATTAAATAACCAAGAGTCCAGCCAGCTATAACTGAATAATAGGAAAGAATACAAACGCCAGTTAAAATTCCCAGATAGCCGATTAGTTTCCAGGGGGAATGGGGTTTTATCCGCTCAATAGCCCCAACAGGGTTTTTCTGGCTATGGCGGCCTATGGTCAGTTCGCAGAGCATTTCGGTAAAGCCGATTAGAATTACAGCCAGGATATAAACTAAAACAAAAACTGCCCCCCCATTTTGTCCAACCATCATCGGGAAACGCCAGATATTGCCTAAACCAATGGCTGAGCCAGCTGCAGCCAGGATAAAGGCTATTTTTGAACCCCAATTTCCTCTTTCTGCTGTCTGTTTAACTTCCATTCAACTATCTTTGCTCATAATGAGCCCTTGGAGTTTTTTTTATTTCAATATTTATTACCATAATCAACAGCTATTGTAAAAGAAATAATATTTTAATTACTTCGCTTTTTGCGATTATAATCTTTTTTAGATATAGTAAATCCTGATGCACTTAAATAATCGAAAAAAAATAAGATTTTTGGCTGAAGCAGAAATGATCTATAAAGCTGCCTTAGCTGAAGTTGATCCCGGCCATTTAATCAGGTCCAGTGTAATTAGAAAGAACAGTCAGTTAATCATTCAGGGTCAGACATTTAATTTAAAATCTTTCTCCAATGTTTATGTAGCAGGCCTAGGGAAAGCCGCCCCTTTTATGGCTAAGGGCCTGCTCTCAGTAGTGGGAGACTACCTGAAAGGAGGAATTGTTCTCCATCTTCCCCAGGAGAAAATTTTTTTGGAAGGAATTCAGTCTTTGCCAGCTCCTCATCCCTTGCCCGACCAGCGGAGTGTAGTGGCTGCTCGAAGAATTCTCAGCCTAGCTGAGACTTTAAGCCAAGATGATTTATTGATAGTCCTCATTTCTGGAGGAGGTTCAGCTCAAGCCAGTCTGCCGGCTGCTGGTCTTCCTTTACAAGAGAAAAAAATTATAATAGATGGCCTGCTCAAGGCTGGAGCCAATATAAGAGAACTTAACATCGTTCGCAAGCATCTATCTCGGATCAAAGGAGGATGCTTAGCTCAGGCCGCTTATCCAGCCTCAGTCATCAGTTTGATCATTTCTGATGTTATCCATAATGATTTGGAAAGTATAGCCTCTGGCCCTACTTATTGGGATTCATCTACTTATGAAGATGCTTACCAAGTTCTAAGAAAATACAATCTTTGGTCGAGTGCCCCTTTATCGGTTAAAAAGATCATTAAAAAGGGAATTGAACGCAAGCTAAAGGAAACGCTTAAAGAAAATGATAGTATTTTCCAAAAGGTCCATAATTTTATTATTGGTGATAATAGCAAGGCTTTAGGAGCAGCCAAGGAGAAAGCAGAACAGCTTTCTTTTCAAACCTCCATCCTTACTTCTTTCGACCAGGGAGAAGCTAAGCAGATGGCCAAATATTATGCTTCTTTTCTTTTTAATCTAGCCTCTTCTCCCAACACCTCTTTAAAGCCTATCTGTTTCTTAGCCGGGGGCGAGCTAACTGTGACCGTCAGAGGAAAGGGAAAGGGCGGTCGAAATCAAGAGTTCGTCTTAGCTTTTTTGCTAGAAGCATCTCAACGTTGGTCAGGAGAAGTCGATTGGCTAGTAATGAGCTTGGGTACTGATGGGATTGATGGGCCGACGGAAGCAGCAGGGGCTTGGGCTTCTCCTTCTACTCTAAACCAAATGGGTAGACTTGGAATTCCAGCAGAAATATATTTAAAAAATAACGATTCTTATCATTTTTTTAAAAATGTTGGCGGTTTGATTGTTACCGGTCCAACCCACACAAATGTCATGGATATCCGACTTTTTATGATAGATACCACTAGGAAGCACTCCCAAAATGGCGATGAGTGCGATTCCTCCTAAAGAAAGAAATTAAGATGTTTATCAGAAGATGATAACCATGGTTTGCCTCCCTAAAAGCCTACTTTTGTGGCGAATGGGTGGTTTAGGCGATTTGTTGGTGGCTCTGCCTTCTATTAATCTTCTGCGGAAAATATTTTCGCCTTGCTTAATGACCCTAATTTGCCGGCCAGAATATGGAGCTTTGCTTATGGAAACAGGAGTGGTTGATGAGCTGGTATCAGTTGAGGCCAGCTGGATTGGACCCTTTTTTAATCCTGCTCAGCCTCCAACTCCTCAATTTTCAGCTTGGCTTGATAAATTTGATTTAATTACAGGCTGGTTTAATTCTAAACACGACTTTATCTTGGCCAGGTTGTTAGCTTTTAAAAAGAAGTATGAAGTGAAGGTAATAGAGGCTCAGCCAGGCATTAGGGAATCGTTGACTCAATATTTCTTCCGCAGGACAGGAGAAATTTTTCGACGAAAAGAGTGTTTGCCAATCTCTAAAGAGTTCATATTTCTTCCGCTTACTAAAAGGCAGCAGAAGGAAGGCTTGAAGCTCCTGGGTAACAGCTTCTTTGAGAAAGAGAAAAAGCTGGTTATTATTCACCCAGGTAGTGGCAGCCGCCGCAAATGCTGGCCTTTGTCCAATTTTTTGGCCTTTGTTGAACGGCTTAGCGATAAAGGAGTTAATGGGGCTTTAATTACAGGAGGGGCCGAGGATTGGCTGGAAGGAGAATTAAAGTCTTATAACTGGCCTGAAACCTGGTTCTGGCTGAAGAATCCATCTTTAATTAACCTAGCTGGCCTTCTCAGCCAAGCTCATTTTTATCTGGGTAACGATTCAGGTGTTACTCATCTGGCGGCAGCTTGTGGGACCAAGGGGTTAGCTCTCTTTCGTCATGATTTAGTAACACTCTGGAAACCGGCTGGCCTCGTTTCTACTATCAGTGCTCCTGAGGTGAGTCAAATAAGTCAAAAAGAGGTTTGGGAAAAGATAAAAGACCGGCTGTGGTTAACAAACTAGTAAGTGAGCGCATTTGTTTGTAACGCTTCTGTCGCCAGGCCATTTCTTATTTTAGAAATTGACTCTTTACTTGAGTTTCAATTGTTTGAGATGTTAAATTCTGCCAGCAGAAGCCCAGAATTATGAATATTGATAAAAAAATTATTTTTTTTAGCTCTCATTTCATTCTTTTTCCTTTAATATTAAAAAAAGAATACTTTCCAACAAAAAATTGTTCTTTAAAAATTAAAAAGAAATATGTTAATATAAGTTAAACTTAGTCAGAAAATTAAAAATGATGAAAGAACCAGCTTGGAAAAAGGTTTTATCTGATTTTTTTGAAGATATAGAAGTTATAAGTAAATGCCAGCAGGAAACTTTGAATGATTTTGATCAATTTTGTGAATTTATAGCCGAGCCTGCTTTTGAAAGTTTAGCTGATGAGCTTAAAAAATATAAAATAAAGACTAAAATAAAAAAGGCCAAAGATAAAAATATTGCTTTTCAAATAAATTTTCCAAGTTCGAGCATAGATAATTTGACTTATATCATCTATCTACCTAAAAATTCTATAGAACTTAAGCTGAAACTTCGTTTAAAAGGCAGAAGAAGTAAAAACGCCTTGCCTGAAACAAAAGAAGAACTTTTTATGCCCCAGGTCAAAGCGGAAGAATTGCTGAAATTGCCTAAAGAAGAAATTATCCAGGATGTAATTGAGCATTATAAAAATTTCATTTATCAAACCCTGGCTGAACTGAAATAATAGACCGTTTTAAAATCTCCATATCAGCCGGAATTTTTCCCTTTTATCCAAGCGGGTAAGACCTGCCTCTCTGGCAGCAGCCAAAGCCTGTTCATATTCTTGGGGAGTTATTCTCCGGGCCAAGGGAGAGCCAGCCTCTACCTGGCCACAGGGATGATATTGGTCCATGATGTTGACATAAGTATTGGGTGAAATTTGAGAGGCTAAGAATTTTATTATTTTGGCTGTTCCGGCCAGGTTGTGAGGAAGAACCAAATGCCTGACTAAAAGACCGCGGCGGGCTATCCCTTCTTCGTCCAGGACAAGGTCTCCTACCTGGCGATGCATCTCTTTTAAAGCCAGTTTGGCTACTTGAGGATAGTCCGCTGCTTTAGAATATTGGGCAGCTACTTGGCTTTGACTGTATTTAAAGTCTGGCATATAAATATCAATTACTCCTTCAAGAAGCTTCAAGGTAGAGAAAGAATCGTAGCCTCCAGTGTTATAAACAAGGGGAATAGTTAGCCCCTTTTCAATAGCCAGCAGAAGAGCCTTTAGAATTTGAGGAACATAGTGAGTGGGGCTGACTAAATTTATATTATGACAGCCCATCTTTTGCAGTTCGAGCATCATTTGAGCCAGCTTTTCCAGTGAAATTTGACTTCCTTGGCCCAGATGGCTGATGTCATAATTCTGGCAGAATATACATCTCAGATTACAGTGGGTGAAGAAGATGGTGCCAGAGCCATGAAAACCAACCAGGGGTTTTTCTTCGCCAAAATGAGGAAAATAGGAAGAAACCTCAGGCAGCAGTCCACTTCGGCAAAAACCCAGCTCCTGCTGAAGACGATTAACCTTACACTGTCGTGGACAAATGGTGCATTTTTCCAGCATTAGATAGGCTTTTTCTATTTTGGCTGGGAATAAACCCTGACGATAAGTTTTGAGATAAACTGGCTCGAAATTTTTCTGAACCATTTTTTTTATTATAACAAGCCCTGGCTGAAAAGGCCAAAAATTGAGCTTATGGGTAAGCATCCTCAAAAAGGTGATAGCTAATAATGAATAGGGTCATATTTATAGGCAGCTATTTTTCTCCATCTAGGCCAATAGCGGTGGGGGCTTAGCGAAAGTAGAAGAAAATCGATGCTAAATTTCATTTCTTGGTGAGTAATTTTACTACTTACAGTTTTGGGATGCTTTCAGCTTTTGGTTTACTGGCTTCGGATGAAAGAAAATTATCTTCCCTTTGCCCTAAAATATGGATAGAATTAAAAATCAGAGTTATGGATACTATTATTTCACCTGAAATTCTTACTATCTCTGAACTTGAGAAGATTCCTTTTCTTACTCATGGTTTTGGAAATAGATATTTGAAGAAGGAATATTTAATAAAAAGCCGGCAATGGCCAGCTTTTCAGCTTGTCTTTCTGGAGCAGATTCATTCCAATATTGCCCACTCAATAAGAGAAGTACCCGACCATGAATTACGGGGAGATGCTTTAATTACCAATCAGCCTTTATTGCTGCTTGTTATTCAATCAGCTGACTGTCTGCCAATTCTCATGGTAGAAGAGAAGAAAAAGGTAATTGCAGCTATCCATTGTGGTTGGAAAGGGACTCAGAAATGCCTAGTCTCTGCGGTTATTAAGCTTCTAAAAAGAGATTATGGAGCTCGTCCCTCATCAATAAAAGTGGCTTTAGGCCCTCATATAAGGGGAAGTTGTTATGAGGTTGGTCAAGATGTCCGTCATAAGTTTTTAGAGGCTGGTTTTTCTCCTTCCTTTTTTGAGCCATTAGCTGGACTCGATAATAAATATCTGTTTGATTTAGCCAAAGTTAATTCTAGGCAATTGATCGAAGCTGGGGTTAAGTCTGAACATATTTTTACCGTTGATATTTGCAGTCACTGCCATCCTCTTTTCCCTTCCTACCGCCGAGATAAAGAAAAGGCAGGACGGATGCTAAGCTTTATTGGGCTTAAGTTTTAGTTGCTTTTTGGGTTTATTTTTTTTATTCTTAGGCTAACATGGAAAAAAATGATTACTCTCAAATCGAAATCCCTGAGCTTAAACTCTTTAAAAAAGGCAAGGTAAGAGATATCTATGAATTGGATAATAAGCTGCTGATAGTTGCTTCTGATCGTATTTCTGCTTTTGACCATGTTCTTCCCTCTCTTATTCCTCATAAAGGTCAGGTTTTAACCCAGCTTTCAAAATTCTGGTTTGATTACACCGCTCTTGTCTGTCCCAATCACCTAATAAGTGCCGACCTTAATGATTTTCCTCCCTTTCTAAGGAAATATGGAGATGTTTTAGCTAAAAGGTCAATGCTGGTGCGCAAAACCGAAGTCATTCCGGTTGAGTGCATAGTCCGCGGCTACTTAGCTGGTTCTGGCTGGAGAGAATATAAAGCCTCTGGCAAAATATGCGGGCTAAAGTTGCCAGGCGACCTAAAAGAGGCGGACAGGCTTGACCAAAGTATCTTTACTCCTTCAACTAAGGCTGAAGAAGGGCATGATATTAATATTTCTTTTAAAGAAATGCAGAAGCTTGTAGGTTCCGATCTGGCTCAAAGAATCAAAAAGACGAGTTTAGAACTTTACCAGAAAGCCTCACTTTATGCCCTTTCCAAAGGTATTATAATAGCTGATACTAAATTTGAATTCGGTCTTCTAAACGGAGAGCTGCTTCTAATTGACGAAATTTTCACTCCTGATTCTTCCCGTTTCTGGCCTCTTGATACTTATTCTCCAGGCAAGAATCAGCCCAGCCTTGACAAACAGTTTGTTCGGGATTATCTGGAGACAACTGGCTGGGATAAGAAATCAGCGCCTCCGGTCCTGCCACCCTCAATAATTGCTGAGACCTCCAAAAGATATTTAGAAATTTACCGTCGACTGGCAGGAAAGAATGAGTTGTAATGAAGGCCCTGTTGATCTTCATATTCACTCCAATAAGAGCAGTGATGGCGATTTTTCTCCCTTTCACCTTATTAAGTTAGCCAAAGAAAAAAAGTTGAGGGCCATTTCTATCTCTGATCATGATACCTTGGCTGCCTATCCAGAGGCTATTCATTGGGCTCAGAAGATAGGAGTAGAGATTATTCCCAGCATTGAACTAACCACAGCTTTTAGGGGAAGGGAATTTCATCTGCTCCTTCCTTTTGTGAACTGGAGGAAGCCAGTAATTAAAAAAATAATTACTGAAGTGGTCAAAAGAAGATTTGAAGAAGCCAAACAGAGAGTAATCAAACTTCAACAATTAAATTTTGATATCAGATGGAAAGAAGTGATTAAGAAATCAGAACCTTTTCCTCCTTTGGGGGTAACCATCGCCCAAATCCTGCTGGATAAGGCCGACAGAATAAATGATAACCGGCTTCGAAAATACCTAAATGGTGAAAATAAAATATTTGCTCCTTATTTATTTTATAAGGATTATTTCATGGATGATAAACCAGCTTTTGTTCCCAAGAAGAATGTTAGCTTGTTGACTGTCCTGGAAAAAGTCCCTCTTACAGAGGGAGTGCCAGTCTTAGCTCATCCAGGTGCTCATTTCCAAAGAACAACCAAGGAAGATTTATCGTTACTTAAAGAACAAGGCTTAGTTGGTCTCGAAGTTTTTACTTCTTATCATGATGTAGCCCAGACTGAGTTTTATAAAAAAATAGCCAAGGAGCTTGATTTGGTACCGGTGGCTGGTTCTGATTTCCATGGGAGAATTAAACCTCATATTCCTTTTGGTTCCATTAAAGATGGGAAATACTGGATGGTAGAGGAACTAAAAAGAAGGAGAGGATAAAATGAGTTTTAATTGGTTAGATATAGTCTTATTGGCTATTTTGTTTGTGACCATTATTCTAGGCCTTATTAAAGGTTTGATCCGCCAGCTGATTGGCCTTTTAGCCGTAGTTATCGGGCTAATTTTAGCTATTTACAATTATAACTATATGGGCCAAATTTATAGCCGCTTAATTTCATCCCAGGCCCTGCGCAATTTGTTAGGTTTTTTCACTGTTTTTGTTATCATCTTAGGCTTGGGTTGGTTGACAGCTGCTTTGCTTTCTAAATTAGCCAAGGGGCCTTTGAAATTTTTAAATCACATTTTAGGAGGATTTTTAGGCTTCTGTAAAGGAATTCTAATTGCCGGGGTGGTGGTCTTTGCTTTTTTGATGTTTCCGGTGAACAAGGAAGTCCTCAAAAGTTCTCAGTTTGCCCCTTATTGCCTGAAAATAACCAAAGCTATTTATTATCTTGTACCTCAGAATCTAAAGGAAAAATTTAAGAATGCATATCAGGATGTAGTCAGAAAGGGAAAAGAAAATGAAGAAAGAATCTAAAAATATGAATATCCATCAGAAATTAGAATCTTTAATTAAGGAAATGGTTGAAAAGGAACTAACTCTTAAAGATTCTTTAAGAGAATTTGAGAAGATTTATATAGAAACTGCTCTTAGAAAGTATAAAGGCAATAAAACAACCATAGCCAGAGCCCTTGGAATCCACCGTAATACTCTTCTTAACCTTACCAAATCTTTAAAAATTAAAAGTTAGCACTCTACATGTTTGATTGCTAAATTTGCCAATTTTTTTCTTGACAAAATAAAAAAAATCTTTTATATTAGCAATCTTATATTTAAACTGCTAAGAATAATTTTATCTAAAGGAGGCTTAAATGAAGGTGATACCTTTGTATGATCGAGT
>CAZEQD010000016.1:0-40304 GCA_964514305.1 uncultured Eubacteriales bacterium | reverse complement strand
TTTACCCTTGGGGCGAGCCGATCTTGCTGCATCTGCTTCGTTACAGGGCATTTGCCGTGGACGACCACAGCTTCATGTCCTGTGCCTCGCGCCGATCCAACCTACCCTTGCAGCAACCTCGACTCGTGAATAATCCAGGTTAGTAAAAATCATTCTTCAAATGATGATAACCATAAATCCCAAGAGCGGGATACAATACTAAACTAAAAGGGACATCGTTTTCCTGCTTTCTTAGTTTGTAAAATTCATGAGGAAATTAATATAATGCCCTCCTCTGCATCAATTCAGCTATCCTATAACGTGATGAACCGGGGTGAAAATTGCGATTTAAAGGCGTTTTTTAAGACTAAAAAGACTAACTAATTGATAATAATATAATTGCTGAGGCCAACCCCAAGCTAAAAACTTTCTTGACAATTCAGACGGAGCGGATAGACTGAAGAGGAAAAGGATAAAAATATGAGAAGGGAGGAGAGATGGTTTCTAAACATAAGAGATTATTTAAAGGAGGCACGGCCGTAATAATCTTTATAATATTATTACTGGCTTTACACAAGATGAACCTCAGCCGTACAGAAAAGCCTGTTCTTCATGGGAAGCACTGGGTAGCTATTACCGGTAAACCATTAGCGGCTACTGCCGGGGCCATGATTTTTCAGAAGGGTGGCAATGCAGTTGATGCTGCCTGTGCCATGCTGGCAGCGACTTGTACCATGTATGACGTTTTAAGCTGGGGAGGGGAGACCCAAGTTCTTATTTATAATCCCAAAACAAAAAAAGTCTATGGGATTAATGCTTTAGGAGTGGCTCCAACAGGTGCAACCCCTGAATTTTTCAAGAAGAAAGGTCTGAAATATCCTCCAGCCTATGGTCCTTTAGCTGCAGTTACGCCAGGCACGCCAGGAGGCCTGATGACCATGCTGGCTGAATTTGGGACAATGAGTCTTAAGGAGGTATTAGCTCCGGCTATGGAAATGGCCAGAGGCTACCCTATAGAAAAGCAGTTGGCTGACTCCATTGAGCGGAATAAAGAGAGAATTAAAAAATGGCCTTATTCACGCCAAATTCTTCTTCCTCACCTTGGCCAGGAGTGGGAAGCACCCCAGCCAGGAGAGATTTTCCGCCAGCCTGATTTATTGAAAACTCTGGAGAAATTAGTAGAGGCCGAAGAAAAAGGCCTTTCGGAAGGGAAAAGTAGGAAAGAGGCAATTTATGCTGCTTACGACCGTTTTTACAAGGGTGACATTGCTCGGGAATTTGTCCGCGGCTGTCAGGAACAGGGAGGCTTGATAACCATGGAAGATTTGGCCAACTGGAAAGTCTACATCGAAGATCCGGTGATGACGACCTATAAAGGCATCGAAGTTTACAAGCTTACCTGTTGGGTTCAAGGTCCGGTCCTTCTTCAGATGCTGAATATGCTGGAGAATATTGATCTTCAATCGATGGGCTATAACAGTGCCCGCTATATCCATACTCTTTATCAGATCATGAATCTGGCTTATGCTGACCGTGATTTTTATTATGGCGATCCCTATTTTCCACCCGAAGAGCCGATAAAAGGCCTTCTTTCTAAAGAATATGCCAAGGAAAGGTTCAAGCTCATCAACTGGGAAAAAAATGACCCTGAAGTTAAACCTGGGGATCCTTATCCTTTTGAAGGCAAGAAAAATCCTTTCCTTAATTTCCTGGAAAAGTGGTCTAATGTGGGAGAAAATCCTCCAGCATCCTGGAGTGCTGCTCAGCTTAAATCATTCGAGGAAGCTTTTGAGGCGGGAACCACTTCCATCCAAGCTGCTGATGAGGAAGGGTGGGTAGTTTCAGCCACTCCCAGCGGCGGCTGGATACCGGCCTGTATTGCTGGCAGAACTGGAGTGGGCATGAGCCAGCGGATGCAAAGTTTTGTCCTCAACCAGGCCCAAAATCCTTTTAACATTGTTGCCCCTGGGAAAAGACCAAGAGCTACTCTAACGCCCAGCCTGGCTTTAAAGGATGGTCGGCCATTTCTATCCTTTGCTGTTCAAGGGGGAGATACTCAAGATCAGAATATGCTGCAATTTTTCCTGGGTGTTGTTGAGTTTGGGATGAATGTTCAGGAGGCCTGTGAAGCTCCAAATATTGTCAGCTACCAGATGCAGAGCTCTTTCGGCGAGCATCTATCCAGCCCTGGCCGATTGCGTCTCAATGAGCAGGTTCCTCCTTGGGTGAGGAAAAAGCTGGCCAAGATGGGCTATAAACTAGATTACAGCAAATACACTTCAGGCCCCATTAATGCCGTTTATTTTGACTGGAAACACGGTTCCTTCTGGGGAGGATCCAGTAATTACGGTGAAGATTACGGAATTGCCTGGTAGCTCATCATGAGCTTAATTGCCTCTATTATTTTTAAATTATTCTACAGAGATTTTTATTTCGGGTAGATCGCCCACGGTAATGGCGTGGGTTCCAGCTTGGGCAATTTTGCAGATGAAAGTTAAACTTCTTGTTTCTCCTTGCCCCAAACAGACTTTCTTGGAACGTACAGACTGGCCATCAACATAAATTTTTACATCACCTTCTTCCAGCCCTCCAGTGCCAATGACGGTGGCTTTTACTTCAAAGGGCTCATGCGGTTTTACTTTATACTTGGAAATTTTGAGGTTTTTATAGTTGAACCTGGCTTTAATGGGGGAGGTTATCTCGAAAGTATCCCTGAGAACTATGTTCTCTGAGGACTCGCCAATCATCACCTCGAATTTTCCCGGTTCAACTACAGTCTCTAAGTTTTCATCGAGAAGACTTAAATTATCAGGCTTGATCTTAAACTCAACCGTTCTGATTTCGCTTGGCTTTAGGCTCACCCGCTTGAAACCTCTCAACTGCTTGACTGGAACTGGGACACTGGCTTCCACATCTCTCAGATACATCTCAACCACGGCCTCGCCTTTTCTCTCTCCAACATTTTTCACCTCAACTCTAATAGTAATGTTGCCTTTGTCAGTTGCTTTTGGCCAAACCTCAAGATGACTATATTTAAAATTAGTGTAGCTCAGACCATAGCCAAAGGGCCAGAGGATAGTGCTTTGGTCATAGGTTATTTCGCCTGGTTTATAATTATAATAGATAGGTCCCACACCCACGCGGGGATAGGTCCAGGGCAGCTTGCCGCCCGGGTTGTAGTCGCCAAAGAGAACTTCAGCAATGGCTGTGCCGCCTTCCATGCCACCGTACCAAGCCTCAATAATGGCCGGGATATGTTTTTTCATCCAATCGCTGGAGATAGGAGTACCGTTGACCAGGACAGCTACGGTCGGAGTGCCAGTACCTTGCACCGCCTTGAGCAGAGGCAGGAATCCTTCTGGTAAAGCCAGATTTTTACGGGGAGTGCTTTCAAAAGCAGGGTCAGGTCCGGTAATGACCACAGCTACATCAGCTCCTTTGGCAGCTTTAATAGCTTCATTCACATCAAGAGAGAGGGAAGTTCTGATTTCTGTGCTTGGAGCCAACGCTTTCTTGATGCCTTGAAGAGGAGTTACCCAATAGGGAGGAGTGCCGTTGTAGTCGCGGGGGATTAAACTTCTGACGTTATCAGCATAGGGGCCGATGACGGCCAAAGAGTGGATACTTTTCCTATCTAGGGGAAGTAGATTGTTTTCGTTTTTGAGAAGGACAATTGACTCGCGAGCTGCTTTAAGAGCAAGGGCTATATGCTTTTCGGTTAAAACGTTCTCTTTGGGAGTTAGATTATTATAAGGATTCATTTGAGGCGGGTCAAACAGACCGAGACGGGATCTTATTCTTAGAAAGTTTCTAACTGCTTTATTAATTGCCCCGAGCTTAACCATTCCTTTTTTTACTGCCTGAGGAAGGTTGTTTTTATAAGTGGCGCCACAGGCATTTGAATCGAGACCAGCCTCAAGGGCAGCGGCTGCTGCTCTTAAATTTTTTTCAATTCCTGCTTCTCCCAGAGCGCCGCAATCAGAGCAGACTATTCCCCTAAAACCCCAGCCTTGGCGAAGGACTTCAGTCAGCATGACTGGGCTGTAATTGATTGGATCACCTCCCAGGTGGGGTGCTTTGTCCCAGCCTTCAGCCCCGGTCATAACTTGGCCAACATTGCCCTCTCGAATAGCAGCCCTGTAGGCAGGGAAAATAATTTCCCTAATAGTCCTTTCTGGAATGTTGGTTCCAAGAGGAAATTCATTTCTAGCTCCTGTGCAGTATATAAAATGTTTGGCGGTGCAAATTGCCTTTTCGTAGGGTATGTTGTCGTCTTCTCCTTGAAAACCTCGGGCTGTAGCTACAGCCAGACGTGAGGCTAGAAAAGGATCTTCGCCATAGGTCTCTGGGGCTCTCTCATATTTTTTGTTGTGAGGAATTTCCAGAACCATAGGAGACCAGGTAACAAGGCCCAGCCCTCTTAATTTATTGACGTTAAACGCAGCCCGAAACTCATCTCCTGCAGCTGAATAGAGCTCATGGACCAGTTTATCATTCCAGGTAGCAGCAATCCCTATACTGTAAGGGAAGACAGTGGCTGGCTTTAGAGATTGGACTCCGTGTAGTGATTCGTCTGCATACCAGGAAAATTCGGGTATGCCCAAGCGATCAATAGCTGGCGATACTCCACCATCTCCACATGAGTCACACCTCCCTCCGCGAAGCCTCTTGTGCATGGCAATCTGAGAGATTTTCTCATCTAAGGTCATCCTTGAGAGGAGATCCTCAATCCTCTGCTCAATCGGCAGTTTTGTATTTTCGTAGGGTTCCATTATTCCATTGTTATTGAGGTCAATCCAGGTCTCATGAATCTGCTCTGGATTGTAGAACTTGTAATATTCGGGCACTTTTTTTATCGGCGAGGCAGATAAAAATATAATGCCTAAAGCTGTTACAGCTATAGCCATAATCGCCATTATTAAATTCTTTACTTTAAACATAAATCTCTCCTTATCTGAATTATTAAAATATAAAAACCATGCAAGTTCTATCTAAGCTAAGCAGAGTTAAAATTTTCCATCCTTCGATTTCATGATATCGATCTGTTTTTATCTCAATTGACCTTTTGTTTTTTTTTAATTTTTTACCTAGTACCTGGGGCAAAGTCAAGACTCCATTAGTTTTTTTGACATATATATAAAGAAAGATTTTCTCTCTAGACTAGAAAATATCCAGTAAAAATAAGATTAAGTTTATAAATGGATTTATTGAAATTAAATATAAAGCAGAGTATAAACTAAAATCGAAAGCCAAAAATAGAGGAGGAAAACATGAAGTTTAAAAAGAAAATTATTGGCCTTGTTATTTTCATTTTGTCCCTTGCCTTAAGCCTTCTTTTAACTCAATCCTGTCATAAACCTGAATTATCAAAATTAAGGTTTGAGATATCTTTTCCTGCCTCAATCCATTCAGAAGCCATAACCGGTCGGGTTTTTGTTATGATTTCTAAAGACAATAAAAGAGAGCCGCGTCTTCAAGCCGGTTCCTGGTTTAGAAGTGTTCCTTTTTTTGGCAAGGATGTCAATCAGCTTCAACCCGGAGAAAAGGTTGTCATTGATGAGAAGACACTGGGTTATCCCCTGAAAAGCTTAAAAGATATTCCTCCAGGGGATTATTTTGTCCAGGCATTGGTTAATATTTATACCGAATTTCACCGCTCAGATGGACATACTATCTGGGCCCACATGGACCAGTGGGAAGGTCAGCAGTTTAATAAATCTCCGGGAAATCTTTACAGTGAGGTGAAATCTGTCCATCTTGACTCAGAGAGAGGATATACAGTTGGCTTAAATCTGGATAAGATTATTCCTGCCGTTAAAATTCCAAAGGACACTCAATGGGTCAAGCATATTAAGATTCAAAGCCAGCTTCTCAGTAAATTTTGGGGACGGCCTATGTATTTGGGAGCTATTGTGCTTCTTCCCAAAGGCTATGACCAACATCCTCATACATATTATCCTGTCCATTATATCCAAGGTCATTTCTCCCTCCGACCTCCCCATAACTTCAGAGAAGGAGGTGAATTTTATAAAGCCTGGACGTCTGAAGATTTCCCTAGAATGATCTGTGTTACTTTCCAGCATCCCTGTCCTTATTTTGATGATTCTTATGCAGTTAATTCGGCCAATTGTGGACCTTATGGAGATGCTATAATGAAGGAATTAATTCCTTATATTGAAGAGCATTTTCGAATCATCAGCAAGCCTTATGCTCGGGTCCTTTCAGGAGGTTCAACTGGCGGTTGGGAAGCTTTGGCCCTCCAGATTTTCCATCCTGATTTTTTTGGCGGCACCTGGAGTTTCTTTCCAGACCCAGTTGATTTTCGCTATTATCAGCTGACAAATATTTATCAAGATAAAAATGCTTTTTTCAAAGAATTTGGCTGGGTGAAAGCAGAGCGGCCCTTGATGAGAGATGTTCATGGCCAGGTGCTGGTTACCATGCGCCAGATGAGCCAATTTGAGGCAGTACTGGGTTCAAAAGGACGTTCTGGCCAGCAGCTTGATATCTGGCAGGCAGTATATGGTCCAGTTGGTGATGATGGCTACCCTCAGCCTCTCTGGGATAAGATAACAGGGGAAATTAATCCTGAAGTGGCTAAATATTTCAAGGAACACTATGATCTCCGCTATTATTTAGAAAAAAATTGGTCCAAGATTGGCCATAAGCTGGTAGGAAAATTACATGTATTCTGTGGGGATATGGATAATTTTTACCTTAATGAAGCTGTTTATGAACTGGAGAAATTTCTGGAAAGCACTAAGAATCCTTATTATGCTGGTTCCTTTGAGTATGGCCGTCCCCGCAAAGGCCATGGCTGGACTCCCTTTAAAAGAAATAGGGGAGAGCTAGAAAGAATAATGGCTGACTATATTGCTAGAAGGGCTCCTAGGGGCGAGAATACCAGCCAGTGGAGATATAAATAGAACAGAGCTACAATTTAAGCTTAGAGTCGCTGAATTTAATAATTTCGATATTAAGCAAGGTGTCGATTCCATCTCTATCTGCTTTTTTATCTATGACAGTCACCATTCCATTATTTTTGCTAATTATATAATCAGTCTGGGGGCCTGAATAGATAGCAGTGTCCTTTCCTTTGCCTCCATCTAAACGGTCATCTCCCGGACCGCCTTGAAGCTTATTATTGCCTCTGTTGCCAGTTAGAATATTATCATAGGCATTTCCAATCAAATCAGCATTCTTCTGACCGGTGAGAGTTACATTAAGTAGATGCTGAGATTTGTAGGTATAAACAAGAAAAGGATCAAATTGGATGGAGAAAGTGCCTTGGAAATTTTCTGGAAGTTCAGGCGTATAAGTTAAATAAGGTGCAAAGAATTTTTCTACCAGCGCATAGCCATGAGGATCAAGCTCTTTCATCTTGGTCCGGCTGTTGGCAAAGTAGCGGCCAAAATGAGAAGTGCCATCAGGTAAATCCTCAGGAGCGATATCTCTCCCTTCATACTTTTTAGGTTTTACAGCCCAGAGATCAAAATAATTATCTATGAGGACCCCCATATACTCATTGGGGTGTTCCTGTGGTTCATCCTCCGGCCAGGCATGCCAGCCTTTTTTAGCGGCTGCATCGTTTGCCACCCTCATTTCCGCTATCATCTCAGGAAGAACCTGTTTTACTCCGTTGTCATGAACTAAATGCCAGATTTCTTCAAAAGAAGCATCACGAGTAATATGATTCATATAGTCTTCTGTTCCCTCAGCCGGACATTCGTTGGCTCTTAAATCCTGCATATTGAGATCTGCTTTTTCTCCTAAGGGGCCTCTCATAGCCTGGCGCATATCTTCTTCAGTATTAAAAAGGACCATAGCTGCTTTTCGATTAGCCATAGAGTTAGCCACGGCTGTTTTATCACATCCGTAGATAGAGCCAGGCATACTGGTTAGGAGGTAGCGAAGGACATTTCGGGCCTTCTTGATTTGATCATTAGTCCAGCCGTATTGGGCCAGAAAATGGATGGGCTTGCCATTAGGAGCAGTGATTTTAGTATATTTGACAAAGACATTTCTGTAGGTAGCAGGAACATAATCAGGAAGATGGACAATCCCGTCAGGAGATCCTGAAATATCAATCTCAGGCAGGCTTATTTTATCAGATGGGAAAGCTTGATCAACATCTGAGGCGCTTTTCGACTGTTGATAAGAAAGAGAGATGGTTAGGACGAGAATTAAACTAATAATTGCGAATTTTTTCATAATACCTCCTTAATTTTATAGTGTCCTATAAAAGGCTGCACTCATTTTAATGGTAAACTCACTTGGCGAGGCTTGTTTGAGTGAACATGAAAAAAACATCAATTTCTTTATAGAAAAATTATTTTGGATTAGATAGTACAACTTTCACCGATTAGATGCAATCATTTAAATGGGGACACAATACATATTTCCCATTTTTCTTGACTCGTATTGTTTTGACATCTTTCTGGTATCATGATAAATTTAGATCGAATCGGAACCGCTAATGTTAAAAGAAAGATTTGAAGAACTCCAGCAAATACTTCTTTCTGAAGTTAGATCTTTCTACCAGGATAGACTGGTGACATTGGCCATTTTTGGCTCCGCTGCCCGAGGGACCTACCGTTTTGATTCTGACCTTGATATCCTCATAATTGCTGATGGCCTGCCCAGGGGAAGAATGAAGAGAGTTGCTCAATTCATGAGTGTGGAAAAGAAGATCGAGTCTTTTCTCATCTCTCTTCAGAAAAATGGCATAAATACTTACATTTCACCAATCTTCAAAACACCCCAAGAGGCAGAAATGGGAAGTCCGCTATTTCTCGATATGGTAGAGGATGCCCAAATTCTCTTTGACCGCGATGGGTTTTTTTCCAAAATCCTGGAACGGCTCGGGCAAAAATTGAAAAAGCTGGGAGCAAGACGAGTCTGGCAGGGAAATGCCTGGTATTGGATTCTCAAGCCTGATTATAAGCCAGGCGATGTGATTGAATTATGACCAATAAAACCCTGGCCCATAGCTATTTGAGGAAGGCTTCTGATCGGATTGACATTCTTCATCTGCTTTTCAAAAAAAGTGCTTTTTCCGACGTTATTAGAGAAGCTCAGGAAGTAGTAGAATTATCCTTGAAGGGAATGCTTCGCTTTGTAGGCATAGAACCACCAAAGTATCATGATGTTGGTGGGCTATTGCTGGAACACAGAGATAAATTCCCACCTGATATCGCCTGCCACCTCAAGAAACTGGCCTCCATTTCTAAAAGACTCCGAAAAGAAAGAGAACTGGCTTTCTACGGTGACATTGATTTTATCCCCACCGAAGAATATACAAATAATGATGCGCTTCAAGCTATCAAAGAAGCTGAGTTTGTGGTGGAAAAAGCCAGGAAATTGATAGCTGATTGAACGTCTATAAATAGAAATTCTCGTAAATTAAATTGGGATTACCCATTAGAGGGCGATTGTCAAGAAGGCATACTTACATCTTGATTAAATTTTTCTTACAATAAGAATATCACGTGGTAACGTTGAGGACTCTGATGCGTCCGTTGTTTTTGGTATTGTGGTTGCAGAACTTTTGCACCAGTCACCCATGTGGATTCAGGCAAGGAATTGCCCCTGACACCTTATGGTGTCCCAGAAAACGATCGATACCATGGCACTTACCCAATAGATGGGAGGCCGAGAGATTCCTCTTCGATTGGATCCGTAAGGCTCTAAGCTCGGGAATATTGTTGCTGTCTCGCTTCGCCAAGAAGTTGAAAAGACATGCTGCTGGTATACTTAACTACTTCGACTTTCCCATCTCTACAGCCAAAGTGGAGGGAATTAATAACCAAATTAAAGTCATTAAACGAAAAGCATTCGGCTACCGAGATATGGACTATTTCATGCTCAAAATATACAATATCCACACCACCAGGTACTCTAAAACGTGAGGAACCGTAGGAAAAAATGGTACTCTAAGCAACTTTTTATATCAATTCTCAATTATCTTTTTCTTTTACTTTCTTAAATTGATGAACCTGGCCCCAAAATTGCCACTCTAAGACCCAAAATAGCATAAAAAATGAAGTTAATTCCTTTAATATCAATTGATTAGCTCGGTCTGACCCCGGAATATAAAAAATATAAAAATCAAAATATAAAAATACAAAATATAAAATAAAAAAATAGAAATAAAATAAAATTGACATGCTTGGGGAATGGTGATAATAGACTAAATAGATTTTAAGAATTATTCCAGAGGAGCAAGGGAAAAATGTCTCAAATGTCTAAAAGGATAAAATATTGTCTTTTAAATTACCCTTTTTTACTTCTTTTTTTATTTTGCTTTTTTGCTTTACTAATTCCTGCCAGGAATACAAGAGGATTTCCTGGTTGCGAAAAAAAACTTAACTTATCTTCCAGGAAAGAAAATATTGCCCAGAAAGACTCTAATAGAGCTGTTTCCATTAAAATAGTAAAAACCACTTTTAAACCCGAGATGGCTGATCTGCAGGCTCCCGATGGCTGGATTTTTCTCATCCTGGAAACGGAATGGGAAAACATTCACCCAAAACAAAAGGTAGAAAAGAAAAAACTTGAAGGGAAAACAGATCGAACCATGGGAGTAAGCGCCTTTGCCGGAGGTAAAAAGAATAAGAAAACCGAATATGTTATGGCCGATGTGGCTTATATGGTGGAAGAGATGTTCAACCATGCTTACTTAGTAGCTGATGGTTTGGCCTATCCCCTCAACAGAGTTACTGAAGAAATCCCGGAAGGAGTTAAATTGGCTGAACCTTTTACTATTGCCAAGAAGGGAGAGAGACGTCGGGCAGCTCTCGTTTACCTTATTCCTGCTAAAGCTAAAAATTTAGGCTTTCAGTTTTTTGATTATGAATACGGTAATATTCTGCTGGCCGTCAAGGGAAATCTGGCCAAAGCTAGGGGAAGCGACCAACCACCAGGAAAAATTTTAGATACAATAAAAAATGATTCTGTGCAAATAGCGGCCCATTCGCTTCATTTTCAGAACTCCTATAATGAAGAGCAAGCTCCTGAGGGTTGGCGATTTGCAGTGGTAAAATTAAGCGGCAAGAGCTTTTCAGGAAAAGATATAAAAAATATTGTCCAGATAGACCCTAGAGAATACACCTGGGTTATAACTGAAGACGGCTATTTGTCTTATTGTGTAGATGGTTCAACCACAGATGAAGGGCTTATCCGATTTACACCGGAAGTTTATGAATACCAGGAGCTGGCTTTTCTCATCCCGTTGTCTGCTAAGGTCGTTCGATTAGGAGTACGTCTTAAAAACGATGTTTTTCATTTTGAATTGGCAAAAGTTAAGCCCCAAACCAGGCCCAAGCCTTTAGCCTCTCATCGTGATGGAGAGACTATGGAAGTCATGATTTATGGGGTGCGTCAAGAGAACGGCCAAGTAATACTAGATTTGGGTGTTCAATCTTTAGTTGAAAGCGGTCTTGAAATTCAGATGGATGCCCAATTCGTCCTCAATGCAGGCGGAGAGAAGTTTTATGTTGATGAAGAGGCTACTTTAGCTCTTGCTCATCGGCCCCCTGAACCGTTTATTATTCCGCCCAAGATGTTTGTCCGTTTTGAGCTTGCTTTTGATACTGATAAGAGGCCAACTTCCCTTTATTTTCGGGGATATGAAAGTGAGGCCACCCTTAAACCCCTAAAGTGATTGAGAAAAATTAAAAAAATAAATTTTTATTTTGAAAGGTGAAATTATGAATAAATGGTTAAAGGCATCTTCTTATTGTTTAAGCGTTATTTTTATTTTTTCATTAACTTTTTGCTCTAACCACGGTCTCGGTAAAAATAGCTCTGATTCATCTTCTGATAAACCTAGTTCCAATCCAACTGCCATCGTAAGCGATTCCCAAACAGATTACCCTGACTTTTCAGCCAGTGACCGAAGCAGCCAAAAAGAAGAAAAGTGGAAAGAATCTTTCTATTTTGTCAGAGATGAAATTAGTTTTGAACCTTCCCAGGATATTTATAAGTTTAACCAGGGCCTTCTCTGGAGTCGCCAGGGAAATGCCAAAGAACAAGCACTTTTTCTGGCGAATCTTCTTAGGGATGAAGGAGAGGAAGTAAGAATAGCCAGAGGAGTGCTGAGCGACGATAAAGCTACTCTTCTCATTGAAAGCATTTTTCCTGAAAGGAAAGATTTTGACTACAGTAAAGATGTTTTGATTTCCTTTCCTGCTCAGGATAAAAAGCTCATCCAGAGAGTAAAGGATCATTGGTGGGTTCAGATATATAAAAATGATCAATGGCTTGACCTTGATCCTAGTTTTCCTGAGGCAGCCATAGGGAAAGCTTACGCTCCGATCGAAGAAACTTGCGAGGATCTGGATGAAGATTTGTTTCCAAACATTACCATTTCTTTAGAGGTAGAGAAGGGTCTTTTTAAGAAAAGAAAAATCTTAAATCCTGAAACAGAAACAGTTTTGGAATGGGAGGGAAGTATTCGAGAGGTTGTTAATAGGCCTTTAGCCCTTAAGATCGTAGCTTCATTTCAAGCAGCAGATGAAGAGGAAGAAGGAGGTGGGCTGGGCGGATTGTTCGGAGGCTTAAGCGGTGGAGAAAAAAAAGCTTCTAATAAATCAAAAAAAATTGAAGTTATTTACCATAGCCATTTAATCATTGACTGGGAAGAGGCAGAAGAGGGAAGCTTTTCTCAAATAATCCCCACGTTTTCTAAACAAAAAGATGAGGAGTCAATCACCAAGCTTATTCTTCGTTTTCGGCTTGAAAGCCCTGAGGGAAAAGTAACGAATGTAGAGCGTGTCCTTTTTCAGAAAAACGATCTGAAACAAATGCCCAATTATTTTCAGAGACACTCGATTCTCATTACTGGCAACGATGTTCTCCCTGAAGCCTGGGACAAAGAGTTGAAAAAGGTGCTGGAAAAGAACCGTCTTGATTCGTTGAAAAAAGGACTTGAAGAAATAAAAACATCTCTTAAAAAGAAAAAAAATATAAGTGAACTTTACGAAAGGAGCATTTCTTTAGAAGATAAGGCAGGTCCACAAGCTGGACACTTGCTGAACATGATTTTTGCTTCAACTTCTGATCAGCTGACTCATGATTTGGGTCAGGCCCTTTCTGTTTTTAGTTACTATTCTCAACCCCGCATCATCATCAATAGTGTGGAAGGAACTGGGGACGAGCTTGAAGTTTACATGGATCTTAGACAGGACAGCAAAGAAGCCATTTCATATCCAGGCCAAGCTGCCAGAATGAGCGAGACATTTCTCTATGGCCGAGGGGTTATGGAATCAATCCTTGAAGGCAAAATATTAGAGCTGTTGACAGGGAAAAAAGCATTAACCACGGCCCGTTTGATGGAACTGGCTTCAAGTAAGAAAATTCCCATTACCATGTTTTCAAAATTGGAGAAAAGTAAACTAACCAATTTAAAATTGCCTTTCCTTGTAGCCCGAAAAGTAAGAAGAGTTATTGATTCAGGTCATATTCTAATAATTCCAATAAAACCTGTTAATTATAATGGCCAAAAAAGATGGGGTTGGTGGGATTTAAATCCATTAAGTGGTGAGATAGTAGGAGTTTTAGATTCAGGCCTTCACCAAGCTATGATTCAAAGAACTATACTTGATACTGAGGGCATGATGAATGATGATATGGGATTGGTAGTAGGGGCTATGGTTGGGTGTGTCGATACTTATTGGGTTCTTTTTGCCCTTGTCCTTAAATATGGTGAATTGAATAAGGCAGCTCTTGAAGAAGCTAAAGCTTATATGAAAGAGATTGGCAGTTATCTCTGTCCTGAATTTGAAAAAAAGGTGGAAGTTGGAGTTGGAGCCTCGGTCGAAATTGAAGATTGCTGGAAGAAAGAAGTGGGCATAGGTTTCAAAGGAGGATTGAAAATAGATATGGGCTGGTGTGCTAAATTTGCTAAAGGATTTAAATGTGCTTCAACCACTATTCTGAATGTCTACTTGTCTTCTGCAGAATAGAATATATGCAGCAGGAATACAAATAAAACCAACAGAACCTCAACTATTATTGAAAATTCAATAGTTGAGAGATAGTAATTATGGAGATAGATGAACTTGCTGTGAAGTGGCTAGCTAGAAATTAAGGAGAAAAAAATGAAGGGAAAAACTTCTTTATTTCCGTGGTTTTTAGGGCAATTTGCCTCGGTGAACCTTGTAAGTTTCATTTTAATTCTTGTAATTGGGCTTCAGGCATTCACTGCTGAAAAAGTCTTATTCAAGAGTAATTTTTCCGATTTAAAGACGAAATGGAATGTTTGGGATGATCCCCAAGCTAAATATAAGCCAAGCCAGTGGCGGGTGGGGCTTACGGAGCTTTCAGGCATAGAAAATGAAGAAGAAAAGATGGCTACAGCTCTCTTAGCCGGAGAAAAATCATGGCAGAATTATGCGGTGGAGACTTCTTTATTTACGGTTGATGGCCGCGGCTATCTGACCGGCATTATCTGCGGTTATCAGGATGAGAATCATTTTTATATAGCCGGCTATAATTTTGATAAAGAGCGATTTGAGTTAGAGGCAAGAACTCCTGATGGTTACGATGTATTAGGCTATTGTGAAATGGATTTTCCACCTAATGTAGAAATTCCTATCCGCTTTGACTTTAGAGGAAGCCGCCTCCGTTTCTGTGCTAACAATAAAGTTATTTTTGATATTGAAGACGGCCGCTACCCCAGTGGAAAGTTTGGATTAGGTGCTTCTGGTTTTAAAGGTGCAGAGGTTCTCTTTAGTCAAGTTACGGTCAAATCTTTAGAGCCTGAGGCTCTTCCCGCCAGAAATCCTCAAGACCTTCTTTCCAAACGGTATGGGGCCAAGGTGATATCCAATACTCTTCCTGATGAATTTGAGTGTCTCACTGATCATAAGCTGTGGTTAACCAGAGAAGAAAAAGACAATGGCTATGAATTAGAGATTGATTTACGAAAGGTAAAACTCCCTCTGGAAGCTGTCTTTGCTTTTCCCCAGGAAAGAGAGGTGGAAATTCAGAAAATCGGTTTTCAACTGGCTGATGACTGGTTTCCTGGCAAAGTAGAATTCCTGGTTTCAGAGCAGAATTCAGCCAACTCATTTCATTCCTTAGGGACTTTTGATGTCGAGCCTGAAGGAGGGAGTTATCAAGAGTTTAAAATTAATCCTGTTAAGGCCAGATACCTAAAGATTCGCCTCCTTTCCTCAGCCTCACAGGATTGGCTCCGCCTTGAGGAGATGTTTATCTACGGCTTTCCTCAGGGTCCGGAGATTACAGCAGTTTCCAAACAAGAATCAAAAACCAGCGGCAGGGGGAAAATTCTTTTTAAAGAAGATTTTTCGTCAAGAAATCTGAGTAAATGGAAGATTTGGGATGATCCTCAGGCTTCTCCCAAGAAGAGCCAATGGAAGATAGTTTTATCTGAATTCTCTGGAATTTATAATGAAATGGAGAATCCTGCTACAGTCCTTTTTAGAGGCGAAAAGAGCTGGAAAAATTATTCGCTTCACACAAATCTTTATGCCGTCCAAGGCGATGGCAATTTATCCGGTTTTATTTTCGGTTATCAGGACCATGACCAGTATTATCTGGCCGGATACAACTTCTATAAAGATCGTTTTGAACTTGGAACTCAGACTCCTAATGGTTTCGAAATTCTTGCTTTTGCAGAAATGAGTTTTCCGCGGGGAGAGTGGATTCCTCTTGAGGTCATTTTTGCTCAAAAACGCATTACTTTTAAATCTAATAGCCTTGTTATTTTTGATATGCATGATGACCGCTATCTTCAGGGACGGGTTGGTTTGGGAACATCGGGCTTAGGCGGAGGGTCCATAATTTTTGGTGAAATAAAAGCTGTCTCAATCGAACCAGGATCTCTTCCTCCTCCCGAATTGCAGGATCTTCTTTCCTCTCGAAGAGGAGCAGCAATTATTTACAGAACAGAACCACCCAAGTCAGATCAATTCGATGAGATGCTGGATCATGGCCTGATGGATGAAGAAGATATGGGGAATTGGTATGATCTTGACTTGAAAGAAACCGAACTTCCGGAGGAGGCGGTGTTTTGTTTTCCTCAGGGAAGATTTGTTGAGATTCATAAGATAGGCTTTAAGCTGGCTGACAAATACTTCCCTAAAGAAATAAAATTCTGGGTCTCTAATCAGACACCAAAGTCGGGCTTCAAACCTTTAACTACAATCAATTTACAAGCAAAGCCTGACAGCTATCAAGAATTTTCGGTGACAGCCACGAAGGCAAAATATATAAAAATACAAATTACAAAAGGGTATGACCCAGAAGAAATTCGTATTAAGGATATGTTCATTAAAGGATTCTTCAAAGAAATCGGAATAAAACCAGCTGGAGAAGAAGATTTGGGCCAGGTTCAGCTTTGGGAAAAAGAAGCCAATGACTCCCTTTCCCAGGCGCAGCTATTGCCTCCAAGTGTCTATCTGGGAGGAGAAGCTGGACAGAAAGATGTCGATTTCTATAAGCTTCAAATCAAAGGTCAAGCTAGCCAGAAACTAGTTATTTATCTTAATAATATCGGAATCTTAAGGCCGGGATACACTCTTTACACCAGAGAGCAGAATGAGGTGAAACCGTCCCAGGCTATTGCTGAGGGGAATGTTTTAAAAGTTGTTTTTACTTCTCTTGAGCCCGGTGATTATTATCTTAAAATCGTCCGTCCAGAAACTTACCTGACTATTGTCTATGATGACAGCGGCAGCATGGGTGAGAGCGTACCCATAGTCAAACGGATTCTTAAAGGCTATCTTAATAATATAGGACAGGGGCTAAATATAAAGTTAATGAAATATACCGATGAAACCATTTTTCTATCTGATTTTACTCATGATCCAGCTCAGCTCAAGCGAGCCGTAGAGGCAGAAGTTGAGGGTGGTGGAGGGACAGATACTTTTCTAGGGCTGATGAGTGCTATAAAGAGTGTAAAGGAAAAGCAGGGCAATCGAGCTGTTCTAGCAATTTTTGATGAAATAGATGGGGAATCAGATGATTATCTTCAGCAGTATATTGACCTTTGGAACTCTATTCTTGATGCAGGCATAAGTTTTTCCACAATCGGTGTTCAATCTGGCTGGGACGACAGAACTGACTATTTTGGCAATACTCGCCGGCAGATATTTAGTGAAATAGCCTATGCCAGCGGTGGTCAATTTTATCATTCTCCTTCCGACCAACAAGTAGAAAAAAGCGCCAACACTATTTTCACTCAGCTCACTTCTCCTGTAAAATACAGGATCAAAGCAGAATGGGAAGAGATAGTCAAAAAACCTGGATTTCTGCAAATACTTTTAGCTGAAGGTGTCGAAAAACAGGCAGCTAAAAATGTGGAATTGATCCTGGATGCCTCGAATTCGATGTGGGGTCAGATTAAAGGCGAGAGCAAGATCTCCATTGCTAAGAAAGTTTTAGCCCAAATTATCAACGGACTTCCAGATAAAATGAATGTTGGCCTGCGTATCTATGGTCACCGCTATCCTCTAAGAGATAAACGTGCTTGTAAAGACACAGAATTAGTAGTTCCAATTGGACCTCTTGCCAAAAGCCAATTGATCACTACTATCAACATCATTAAGCCCAAGGGTAAAACACCGTTGGTTTTTTCTGTTCTTAAGGCAGGCAAAGATTTTGAAAAGGTTAACAAGGGGAGCATTATCCTTATTACTGATGGCATTGAGAGCTGTCATGGGGATATAAACTCGATTGCTCCTGCTCTCAAGAAATTAGGAATTGGTCTTAAGGTACATATTGTAGGCTTCGATATTAAAAAAGCAGCCTCGCGTCAACAGCTGGAAGCTATTGCCAAATCTACGGGTGGAGTTTATCTGGATGCCAAAGATTCCGAGCAATTGCTTTCTTCGCTCCAGCAGACACTGAAGATTGAATATGCTATTCTGGATGAAAAGGGAGCAATAAAAGCCAAGGGCTTTGTGGGAGGAGAGCCGCTCAGAGTTATGGAGGGAAGCTACAGGCTTCGGTTAATGTTAGAGCCACAACCTTTGGAAGCAAATATCACCATCCAGGCCAATCAAAAGTCCAGCTTTGTTCTTTTAAAAGAGAAGGGAAAATGGACACTTAGAAAAAAATGAAAGCTATCTTCCAATTTTTAGTAGTACACCCACTCTTTCTATGGAAATAGATGCATTTTTTGAGTTGATTAGGGAGTAGAGTTAATAATAGAAGTGGATAAATATACATTTTATAGCGATTAGAAGTGATAGGTGAGCTATGATAATTTAATTAATCACAGAATTGTAGATTTTTAATTTTTACTAATTGCTTTTTAATTTGATATAATATTAAAAAAGCCCAAGGAGGAAGCGATGAAGCCCTCATTAATCATAAAGCGAGTTTTATTTTGCTTCCTGATTTTGGCTGGAGGACTAATTTTAGCGGCTAAAGAACCTCAGGTAACCAGTGCTTGGACTACAGCTACGATCAAGGTGGATGGTTTAGCAGATGATTGGACCGATATCAGCTTGCAGAGTGAAAAAAAACTTAGCATTGATTATGCTTTTAAAAATGACGGCCAGCATCTGTTTATTCTCTTTAAATTCAAAGATCCTCGCTATTTGAGTACTATCAGAGAAACAGGGATGACAATCTGGTTCAACCTTGAAGGTAAGAAGAAAAAATATTATGGCTTAAATTTTGTTAAGGAAAAAGTGCCAGCCCAAGCTTTTGTTGCCTATCTCGAGCAGCAAAAAGGGCCTCTTTCTGAAGAAGAAAAGAATAAGATTAGAGCCAATCCTTTTTATTTTATTCACAGGGTAAAGGTCATTAACAAGAAGGTTAAATCTTCCTCCCAGGCTTCAAAGCAACCACTGGAGCTGGCTATTTTTCGACAGGGAATCCAGAATGAAGAAGTTATCTATGAATTTTCCATTCCTTTAAAAAAGGAGTCACCCCAAGCCCCTGGATTAGATTCAGCCCCGGGAAAAGTAGTTAAAGTTGGCTTTGAATGGGGCGGCTTAACGGCCCGAATGAAGGCAGCCAGAGCCGCTAGAATGCAGCAACAAGAGACAGCCCCGATGAGGCCGGCTGTCTCACCTCAAAGTGCTATCGATCGGGGCACCGGTGCCCGAGGAGTTCCTAGAATAGGTCTGGGAGCAAAAAAATATTCATTCTGGGTAGATGTGGAATTAGCAGTCGGCTCAGATTGAAAAGAATAATCTGAAAAGTTAAAACTAGCCCCTTTTCCATTATTTTTCTCTTTATCTTCTTCAAATATAGAGAGAATCTATAAATTTATATTCATTTTAAGACCCTTTTTTCGACTAAATTATTGTAAGGGATAGATGTTGTATTCTGCGTAGATGATTTTTTGGTTCATTAAGGCTTAGGTGTTAAAAGCTTATCTAGGGATAAAGAAAAAGGAGTTGGAAGTTAAGATTCCTAGAAAATCTTGAGGCCAACCCAAATGCTTAAAGTTAAAACTAGAATAATTGCTATTGCTAATCAAAAAGGAGGGGTGGGTAAAACAACTACAGCTATTAACTTGAGTGCTGCTTTAGCTAAATTAGGTAAGAGAGTTCTATTGATAGATATAGATCCAGGTGCTCATGCTACTTATAGTTTGGGAGTTTTGGCTCATAAAAGAGAAAAGACAGTTTTTGATCTTCTCCGAGGAGAGGCCATTTTGAGAGAGGTAGCCATTGAGATTATCTTAGAGAAAGAAAGCCTGGATCTCGTCCCTTCTTCTATGAAGCTGTCGGATGCTGAAATTGAGCTTTCAGGAATTCCAGGAAGGGAGTACTTGCTTCAGGAAGCTTTGTACGATGTGACAAATTATGATTTCATGTTTATTGATTGCCCACCATCTTTGGGGTTATTGACTCTTAATGCTCTAGTAGCTGCCACTGAAGTGTTTATTCCTCTTCAAACTGAATATTTAGCTCTCCAAGGTCTTTCTAAATTAATGGAGACAATTAGAATCATTAAACATCGCCTCAATCCTAAATTGGAGATAGCTGGTGTTCTGGCCACCAGGTTTAATAAGCGTAAAATCTTAAACCGTGAAGTAGTAGCTAAACTAAAAGAACATTTTGGAGATAAGATGTTTGACATTCCCATCCGAGAAAATATTTCCTTGGCTGAAAGCCCTTCCTATGGCCTCACTATTTTTGAATACTTGCCTTCTTCCCATGGAGCAGAGGATTATATGGCTTTAGCCCGGAGTATTTTAAAGAAAGGAAAAAATGAGCAATACCAAAAGATTGGGTCCTCAGAATCCCTTAAGCTGGATTAGGGATACCAGACAAGAAAGGACCACAGAGGTGCCAGAGAGGGATTACCTCTCTGTCGGCCATAGAAATCAAGCTCATCTTTTAAGCAGAGTGGATAAAAAACCAACAGATATAACCATTGTCATCAAGGGAGAAGGAAGGGATAAGGTTGTGGCAGTTGAGGTCACCGTAGATAAAAAGGGAGTCTCCAAAATTCAGATTAAAACTGGAGAATGATATTGCTTTATTTCTTTTGGTTATTCCACTGGGGTAATTTGAATTGTCTGGGTCTGTCCTTTAAAACCTGTTTCAACCACAATTGTGGATATCCAACTCCTTGAGGTCGTCCCTTTTCATCTTTGACATAACCATCATTATATTTCGTTAACAGAAATTCCCCTAATTGCCGCCATTTATTAACTACTTGTTCAGCCTGACCTACGCTATAATCAGTCAAGAATTGAGAAGCGAGCTCTGGCTCTGATTGGTAAAGCTCAGAAGCGATTTTCTCGATAGTGGGCTGAAAAGCAAAAAATCTATTTTCCAGTTCCTGCTGAACTTTTTGAATGTCTTTAATCATATAGGAATATTTTAGATTGGCTATATTGGCCACAAAATTAAATATCCACCAGGCTGAATCCCAGGAGAATTGTTGTAGGCTGCCTATAGTGTAGGATTTTGGTATTTGGCTAATACCACAATAGAGGGGGACATAACAGGTCGTATAGGTATCATCCATGCCGTACCAAAATACTCCTCCTATGGGGTTTGGCAGCCAATGCCGCGATTGAGAAATAAAAGAGAAACCAGTCTGCTGAGTGGAGATCGGACGTTCCCAACAATACTTAATCCCATTAACTTCCCAAGTGAGAGGTCGCCAGCGATTGGGGCTGGAGAAAGGGCCGGCATCTATTCCCTTGGTCATATCATAATCTGTTCCTTCGTAATGGTCCCGATTAAGGGCTATGACGTCTTTAACTGAAAGCTTTTTGTCAGGTCTTATCCACAAAGGATAAGGCTGGGCCCCTTGACATCCACGATGGAAATCGGGAGAGAAATTGTGAGAAGGAGCACAGCGGCGGAAAATGCTCCAAACCCGAGTGGCACAGGTTCGAAGAGACTCAGGGGTGGGAGGGTCATAGGCGTAACGGAAGTTGAATGATTTGCCTGATTTTGGGTCATAATAGCCTTTTTTTACAGCTAAAGAAATGACGTTCTTTGAGTAAAGGCAGTTTTGGGAATCATTTAGGGGAAATTCACCAATCCGGCTCATATTAGCATGAGCACAAACATAACCGTCTGGAATTTTTAAAGCCACCCAGGCGGCTCCTTTACCACCAGGCCCTGGCCCGATCATTTCCATAATCCAGGCTTCATTAGGATCAGCAATGGAAAAAGATTCACCGGTGCTAGCGTATCCATATTCTTCTACTAGATCAGTCATTACCTTGATAGCTTCTCTTGCATTTTTGGCCCGTTGTAGGGCAAGATTCATCAGTGTCCAGTAATGGAGCAGGCCGTCGGGGTTTCTAAGTTCCTTCCGGCCGCCAAAGGTAGTTTCTCCTATAGCCAGTTGATATTCATTCATTAAACCGACAACAGCATAAGTATGAGCTACTTGTTTAATTTTTCCTTTAAGTTTACCATCGTAACTTCTTATCTCGATAAATTCGTCTGGCTTGTGATCTTGAGCTGGAATATACTGGAGGCGAGGCAGGAACTCTCCATCACAATTATAAGTTATAATAACTGATCCATCCTTGGATGCTCCTTTAGTGACTAAAATACTTGTACAGGGTACGAGCCAGAGCGGCCATAATATTATCCACAAAATCAAGGTTGCGCCTAAAATAAATTTACCCTTCATTTTTAATGCCTCCTTTTTAATGCCTCCTTATTTGGCTATTGAAACTTTCCTGTTTATTTAAAGAGTTGGGCTGCCTAGAAATTGTTACCATTTTATAAACTTTTATTGACTTCCTATTATAAGATTTTAATTTCCCTTAAATCAATTATTTTACTATTTTATCATAAGCTTGTATCTTTTTATTTTCTTATTTTTAATAGCCTAATTGGCTGAAAAACGATAAAGGGCTTAGGGATTTCTCTTTTGAGGAGTATTCGAAAAAAGCCAGAGAAGGAGAAAATTTTCAAAAAGTTGAAAAGTTCTTGCCTTTTTTGGCTGAATACCAGATAATTAAATACTCTTAGAGTTCACTTCTTTTAGTAACAACCAAAAGGGGTGTTTATCTCTAAGAGTAGATTATTTTTTGAGGTGTATTATGTCAGTTCAGATTTACGTCGGCAACTTGGCCTATCGAATGAGAGAAGATGCTCTCCGCGGACTTTTCGAGCAGTTTGGAGAAGTAACAGATGTTAAGATCATCAAAGATCGTTTGACAGGAAGATCTAAAGGATTTGGATTTGTGGAAATGACAGAAAAAGAAGATGCAGAAAAAGCTATCCAAAAGCTTGATGGGAGTGAAGTGGAAGGAAGAAACATCAGGGTCAATGTAGCCAGACCGAGAAGAGAGTAAGGTTTTTTATTTTAAGGAGATTATTATGGCCCAAGCAGTAAGAGCAGGAGATACAGTCAAGATGCACTATACCGGTAAATTCGAAGATGGAAACGTATTTGATTCTTCCCTTGAGGGGGAGCCTTTTAAGTTTGAAGTAGGAGCCAAGCAGATAATCAAAGGACTTGATGAGGCTGTAGTCGGGATGCAACTCGGAGAGAAAAAGACTGTCACTGTGGCTCCTGAAGATGGATACGGCAATTACGATGAGAAGCTTCTTATAGAAATGCCCAAAGAAAAGATCCCTGAGAACATTTCTCCTGAGATAGACATGGAGCTCCAGCTTGTCAATAAACAAGGGCACGCTTTGCCGGTTGTAGTCAAAGAAGTACTTGAGAATTCTATAAAATTAGATGCTAATCATCCTTTAGCAGGCAAGGTCCTTGTTTTTGATATAGAATTAATTGAAATAGTCTAAAGAAAAAAGTCGCCTTCTTTAATTCTTGATTTTCGTTGAGCTACAAGTCTAATTAAAGCAATTTTTGCCAGACTCTAAGTCCAGCTAAAGCTAAGGAAGTAGGAATATGTTTTATTCCTCTGCCCAGGGAGTCTATGGCTTCCAGCATCATTTGCCGTTCTTTGCTCTCTTTGCTGGCTAAAATTGTCAGAGAGCCTCCTGGCCCGCCCGCTCCATTAATCTTCCAGCCCTCTGCTTTGTATTTTCGGGCTACTTTTATGACTGAGTCTGCTTCTTCAGGTATTAGTTGCGGGTGAAGAGAACGCTGGCATTCATTGTTTTCTACCATTATTTTGCCCAAAGATTTTAGGTCTCCCTTTTGCAGTGAATCTCTTGCTTGTAAAGCCAAACTGCTCATTTGTCGCAGAAACTTGAATGGAGTATCTTTTCTTTTCAAAGAAGAAATCACCTGCTCATGCAGACGAGAAGAGCTGTGAGCTTTTCCCAAATAAATGAGGCATAGTCTTTGTTCTAAGTTTTTAAGCGTCTTCTTGTCTAATTTTAATTTGGTAACTTGGGCTAGAGGGTATTGATATATATGGATAAAACATATGCCTCCATAAGCAGCGCAAACCTGGTCCTGGATGCCGCTTTCCAGTTTTAATTTCTCTGTTTCCACCTGGTGAGCAAGCGAAGCCAGCTGTTTTAAGTTATGTCTTGGAGGAGCGAGAGAGTCGAGACCTCCAAGGAGAGCCACACAAACAGAGGCTGAAGTTCCGGTTGAACTTCCAGCCGGGATATGAGAAATAATGCTTATTTCCAGCTCATGCTCATTAGGAATAGGCATTGAATTAATTGCAGCCTGGAGAAGAGGATGATATTTATAATCAGGTTCTTCAGGGTTAAATCTAAAAGTTTGGCCATAGTTTTCAGCTCTGACTAAGACTCTTTCCCGTTTGTGCTCCTTGTTGTCATAAACCTTAATTTGAACTCTGACTCGAGGTGAGATGGCTGTATTTAAAACATTTCCTTGACCAGAATACCAGGTATCTGTCCAGCCTCCGATGTCATTGATCCGAAGCGGCGTAGAAGAGTAAATGATTTTAAGAGGTTGTTTGAGATTAATCTTGCTAATATTATCTCCTTTTGTCAAAACGAAGGTTTCTAACCCTAACTGTAGATAAGAGAAAAGAGGTGACCTTTTTATTCTTATCTCGTAAAAATTTAATTTTGTATTGGGGGCAAGTAAATATATCTCCAGAGATTGGCCTTAGAAGACTTTTCCTGGCGTTTGACTGAACAAGATACAGCTGACCTTCCTTAAGGATAACTTTAAAGATTATCTGGAGTTCATAACTGAAGTAGCTTCCTTCATAAGCTTTGAGCTGTTCAGAGGTCATTGGTAAGGCCTGTTCAGTTTTGAGATTTTCTTTTTTCCTTTGCTTTAAAGACTCTAATTCTTCTTTTTTTTCTTCTTTAAAATCAGGAGCCAGGTAGATATCAGCTATTTGCAAACATAGTTTCATAGGTTTAAAGCTACTTAAGTTGGAAAGACAGATAACTGAGAATTTTTCCTCTGGAAAACGGATCATGGCCGCTCTATAACCTCCTAAGGCGCCGCTATGACCCACTGTTTTTAGCCCCCTATAAATACCCAGATAAAGGCCAAAACCATAATTTAGTTTTTGGCCGTTATTTAGGCTGCCTGGCTTTTGCATCATCTGGATTAAATCTGGGTCCCCTACTTGGTGATGATAGAAATTTTGATCCCAGAGAAAGAGGTCTTCGACTGAGGTATATAATCCTCCTGAGCCAACGCAGTCAAAGGTGGAAATAAAATTTTTGAATTTATCCTTACCTTCAGTATCCGGTAAATAGCCTGAAGCTCTATTTTTAATAAGCTTAGTGTAATCATCATGAAAATGAGAATTTTTCATCATTAAAGGCTTAAATATTTTTTCCCGGGCAAAGGAAGCCAAGCTCTGACCGCTGACTCTGGTTAAAATTTCAGCCAGTAGGAGGTAGCCAGAATTACTGTAGAGATATTCTTCACCTGGCCTGAAGTTTAAGGCGCGTTGTCGGGCAATCAGTTTCAGAGCCTTCTGCTGATGATAAAAGCCTAATGGAATACCGGCGATTTCCTCTAAGCTGAGATAATCCCGTAAGCCGCTGGTATGGTGGATGAGGTGATTAATGGTGATAGGGTTCCCATAGTCTGGCATTTCTGGCAGATATTTGCGGATGTCATCGTCAAAAGAAAGCTTTTTCTGTTGGGCCAGTAAAGCTATACAGAAGGCCAAAAATTGCTTGGAACAGGAGCCTATGTAAAAAACAGTCTGAGGGGTTATGGGGACATTAAGTTCCAGGTTAGCCATTCCATAGCCCTTTTTATAAATTAAGCGGCCATCTTTGATGATAGCTAAGGCACATCCAGGTGAGTCGGGCTTATCCCATAGAGCAAAGAGTCTGTCAACTTTTTCTGTTTTTTCTCCGGCCAGGAAAGAAGATATGAAAAGGAGAAGAATTGTTATGGAAATGCCCTTTTTAAAGCAGATTGATGTTTTCATGAAGGCGAAACCTCCTCTTTCTTAAGAGAGGCTAAAATTATATCATTGACTCCAAGATAAAGTCCATTTTGTTCAAGAGCTTGAAATAAGCTGTGGTATAATTATTCCAGCTCTCAAGGAAGGAAAAAATGAAGGCAACTGAAACTGAAAAAAAAGTTTATGAAATCTTAAAAAACCTTGATATCTCCTATCATAAATATGAGCATCCTCCTGTCTATACAGTGGCTCAAGCAGAAAAGCATTGGCAGAATATTCCCGGAGCTCATTGCAAGAATCTTTTTCTCCGCAATAAAAAAGGCAATAGGCACTATCTTGTTATCATGAAAGCTTCTAAACAGGCAGATCTAAGAAAATTAGCTAAAAAGCTGGAGGAGGATAGATTGAGTTTTGGCTCGCCAAAAAGGCTGCAACACTATTTGGGTTTAGAACCTGGGGCAGTTTCTCCCTTTGGCTTAATTAATGATAAGAATAAAGAAGTGGAAGTGATAATCGATAGTGATCTAAAGGAGGCTGCTCGGCTCAATTTCCATCCCAACGTCAATACAGCCACCATTGGACTTAAGTTCCTGGATTTTGAGAAATTCTTAGCCTGGTCTGGTCAAAAAAGACGTTACTTTCAACTCTAGCTTGAAGAGAGAAGTTGGCGGGCAACATCGACAGCTGTGGCTGCGTCTGGGGTATAGCCATCGGCCTCAATTTGCTGGGCAAAATCAGCGGTTACCGGTGCCCCTCCAACCATAATTTTAATTGAACTGCGGAGGCCAGCTTCTTTCAGGAGTTCAATAGTAACTCTCATTTGGGGCATTGTTGTGGTCAGAAGAGCGCTCATTCCCAGAATCTTGGGTTTGTGTTCTTTGACAGCAGTCACAAATACCTCAGGCGGAACATTGGCTCCCAAATCAATGGTTTCAAAACCAGCTCCTTCCATCATCATTTTGACCAGGTTTTTGCCAATATCATGAAGATCACCTTTGACAACTCCTATTACGTATTTACCAATACGAGCTGAATTGCTTTTGCTCAGAAAAGGACGTAGCAGATCCAAACCTGCCTGCATGGCTCGGGCGGCCATCAGCACCTCTGGTACAAACAAACGGCCATCTTTAAAAGCTTGACCCACCTTGTCCATACCCACAATTAGAGCTTTATTCAATATTTTTTCAGGGGACATTCCTTGTTCTAAAGCTTCCTGGACTAAGGCCACGACGGCTTTTTCATGACCATTGTAAAGTTTAGAAGCAATATCTTGAAAAGTCTTAGGCATTTGATTTTTCCTCCTTATTTTTTGTTGAAGGAGGCCAACTTTTCTTTAAGTTGTTTCCTTCTTTCTTGGAAATAAGGCTCAGCATCCTTGCGGGAGAATGTTCGACCTGAAAAATCCCGACCGAATAGATTGGCTAGGAACCGATTTTCAAAGTCAGCCAAGCGTTTACCATATATATGGAATGAATCAGATTGATCCATGTAGCGGCCAATCTTTACTTCTTGACCAATTCTTTTACTTACTTCTTGAGCCACATATTCCATAATATGAATAAAGGCAAAACAGTTCATAAAAGAAGCGTCGTAGGCGTCTCGGCTTCGGAAGCGAATGTTCATGTTCAAAGTTGGCTGCTGGTTTTCATCTTCAAGGATTCTAAACCACATGCTCTGTAAGCAGGCCGGATCATAAATGTCTGTATCCATGTAGGGCTGCCAGGTTATTGCCTGAGCCTGGCGGGTAAAAGGTTGCTGGCTCAGTTTTTCGATTATATATTGAATCTGATTAATTTGGACAAATGTCTGTTTTTTGCCTTTAATTTCCTTCTCCACCACCCGGACATAGTCGTGATCAAGAAGAAAATGGGCAGTTTCTTTGGCGTGAAATTTTTCCTTTTCTTCTGGGGGAAGTTGATAGAGAAAACGGTCGTATTCGCTTAATGGCAGCTCATAGCTGAAAAGACGCTGGTGATAAGTATACTGCCAGCGAGTATCTTCAGGATCAAGGGGATCTCGGATCCAGCTGTCTTTAATCCCATCACGGACTTCCTGGACGTATTCTTCTAAATCTTCGAAGCCGCCTGGAATGCCACCCATGTGAATCATGGGTTCACTAAGAGGGCTGTCTATAGATATTAACATAGTACAGTCCTGACTTGGCGGGTCAACATAGTTTCCTTCCTTGTCTTTAGTGTCATATTGAGTCCTTATTTGACATCCATAGACATAAAGACCGATCATGGCATTTTCCCAGGCTTCGGCTAAAGACTGACCACTGGCAGCCACGATGGGGATGTTGCCACCTTGAGCAGGGGTTATAAGATAAATCTTATCCTTCTTTTCTTCAAGAACGGCCTTTAATTTTTCTTTTTCCATTGATCCCTCTCTTTAGAGATATTAAGGTTTTCAACCAAATAAGCTCTACCCTAAATAAGGATGGTGATGTTTTTTAAATTCCTATTATAAGAAAAAAAAGAGGGATCTAAAAGCAGTATTAAGGAGAAAAATTGCTGCCTATAAGTATGATCTTATTCCTTATTAGCCATCACGGTTTTGGGGATGCTTGCCAAGCCAGCTTAAAATTTGACTTAGTTTTAGCCCTTTGTTTTAGAGATGATCTATTAAATATATCTATTATCTATGAAAGATAATTTGATTGGAGGAGGAATTTACCACTGTTGAAAAACTAAATTATCGCTTTTATCCAAGAACATGGATTTTATGAATTCTACAACCCTCTTTCTGGGCAGGGGCTGGGGCAGAGGATTTTTCTTGGACAGCAGCTCTGCTTATTTATCTTTTGAAAGAAGAAGAGCTTCATTTTTAGGCTTTACCCCATGTGGGGATGCTCACAAGGATTAGTAACTTATTGCATCCAGTAAAAAAAGGGATAATTTTTAGTTTCAGTATAGACCGAAAAGTTTGAAGGCCATAATAATTACAGCTATGGCTAGGACAAAGCGGATGACTTTTTCTCCGCCTTTAACGGCGGCGTGAACTCCCCACAAAGCTCCAAAAGAATTTCCTGCGGCTAGAGTGAGACCTAACAGCCAGTTAACGTCGTTAGAGAAAGCAAAAATGATGAGAGCAGGAATAGTATAGATTAAAATTATAAAAATTTTATGCATATTGACTAAAATCAGATCCAGTTTGAGCAGATGATAAAGGGAGGCCATAAGCAGGAACCCGACCCCAACTTGAATGAAGCCCCCGTAAAAACCGATGGCCAACAAGGCCGGATAGATAAGCCAGCGGAATCTAAAGTTTTCCCCTGTCTGTTTGTTATTATAAGAAGAGGATAAGAAGAGTGAAAAAACGATAAAAATCAGCACCACTCCCAGAATTCGCTGAAATAAAAGATTGCTAATTTTGGTTGAGATAAAAGCTCCAATAATTGCCCCGGGTAGAGTAAATAGAGAATATTTAAAACTCTGGTTGAACCGCGAGAACTTATTTTTATGAAAAGAACCAACGGCAAATATATTTTGAATGAGTATACCTAACCTGTTTGTACCATTAGCAACGGCTCCATCCAAACCCAGAAAGATAAGGGCTGGCAGAGTCAAGCTGGAGCCTCCGCCAGCATTAACATTGATAAAGCCGGCTACAGAGCCCACGCCGAACAGAATTAACAGCCGCCAGTATTCCATTTTTGGCCTTTTCTATCTCTATAATATTTATTTTGCATAATACCGTTCTTGGCGCTAAAAGACAATAATCAATCTGAAAAATATCTTACTTTTGAACTTACCTTTTTGTCAGAAGTCTTGAATTTATTGAAAGAAAAGAAATGATAAGTTATGCTTGATATGGATAAATAACCTATGGTAAAAATGCATCCCCTTCTAAACAGAGAAAAGCAGGTCTTGGCCCGCCGGTATGAAAAGGAGAAACACCTGATCGGTTTGGGCAGCCGTCTCTGGTCGCTTTTAATTTTGCTGGCTTTTTACTTCAGCGGATTAAGCTTGAAATTGGCCTTTGTTTTTAAAGAGAAATCAATAATCTGGACTTTTCTATTTTATATGTTTGTTTTTCTATTAACTTTGAGCCTGTTAGTATTTCCCCTAAAATTCTACAGTAGTTATCTTCATGAACACCGATGGCAGTTTTCTAACCAAAGTTTTAGGAGCTGGTTTTGGGATCAGATTAAATCTTTCATAGTTGGATTGGTTGTTATTTGGCTGGTGGCCGGATTGTTGCTCTGGATCATGGACCAATTTCCTGGTTATTGGTGGTTAATAGCCGGCTTAGCTATGGCTGGGGTTAGCGTAATTTTGGCCACTCTTTTTCCTGTAGTCATATTTCCTATTTTTAATAAATATACGCCTATCGAAGACAAAAAGTTAACCAAAGCTTTGGCGGATATTCTGGCTAAGGGAGGCCTCAAAAGCAGCGGCTTTTTTAAAGAGGATAGCAGCCGCCAGACAAAAAAGGAAAATGCTTTCTTGGCTGGATTGGGCAAGACGAGGCGTGTTGTTCTGGCTGATAATTTACTGGAAAAGATGACAGTCCCTGAAATAGAATCCATCATTGCTCATGAAGTTGGCCATTTTCGTTACAAACATTTATGGCTCAATATTGGTCTTGGAACAATTGAGCAGCTGGTAATATTTTTTATTTTGGATAGATTTATGAGATTGGTTTTTCCTCAATTTTTATCTTCTCCCAATTGGAATTTGAACCTTTTTCCTCTGCTGATAATAGCGGGAGGAGTTATGTCAGGGTTTATTTTCGGCCCTCTAACTAATGCTCTTTCCAGATTGTTCGAGAAGCAGGCGGATACTTATGCTTTAAAGATGATTCAGAATAAGAGATATTTTATGACTGCTTTGGCAGGGCTGGCTGACCGGAACTTAGCTAATGCTTATCCCAAATGGTGGATTAAAATTCTATATTATTCTCATCCTCCTATTGGGGAACGCCTGAGAAGAGCTGAAGAGTTTAATTACGCCTCAAAAAAAGAGATTGTTTGATAGCTTCTTTTATCTTTAGGTAATTAAAGAAAAAATTTTTATTTATTTTAAAGATTGCAAGTCCAGTCTGAGCAATTTATTATAGAAAGAGCTATGGTTAAAGGAGGTTAATTATGGATTTCCGTCACTTATCCTTTTTAGAAGCGCCTTTAATTAGAACTCTTCCTCCTGGTCCTCTCTCCCAGGAATATCTTAATTATCAATCTCTCCATGAAAGTTCTGCTGTTTCCTATCCAAAGGGAATACCGATGGCCATCAAACGAGCCAAAGGAGCTACAGTTGAAGATGTAGATGGTAACATCTATATTGATTTTTTCGGTGGGGCGGGAGTGATGAATGTTGGACATTCTAATCCAGAGGTATTAAAAGCAGCTGAAAAACAACTGGGGGAGCTTACTCATGCCCTTGACTTTCCTCATGCTCCACGTAAAGCTCTTATAGAAATACTCCTTAGTCTTTTACCGCCCTCTTTAAATCGGGTCTTTTTTGGTGGACCAAGCGGTTCTGATGCTGTAGAAGCAGCTGTTAAATTGGCTAAATATAATACCCACCGCATTCCTATTATTGCCTTTGAGGGTTCTTATCACGGTATGAGCGCAGGAGCCCTTTCACTTTCCAGTGGCCGGAGTTTTAAAGAAGGCTTATTGCCCCTTGTTCCTGAAGTTCATTATGTTCCATATGCTTACTGCTATCGATGTGCCTTTGGTCAACAAAGGGAGACCTGTAGTCTTGATTGTGCCCAGTATTTTGAACATGTTCTTGAGGACCCTCATTCTGGAGTTAATGAACCGGCAGCAGTGATAATTGAGGCTATTCAAGGAGAAGGGGGGACGATTATTCCTCCTCCCAAATTTCTGCCCAAAATTAGAGAAATTTGCAGCCGTCATGGCATTTTAATGATCATAGATGAGGTTCAAGCTGGCCTTTGTCGGACTGGCAAGATGTTTGCTTTTGAGCACACTTCGACCATTCCCGATATGGTAACCATGAGCAAAGCTTTGGGAGGAGTAGGCTTTCCCATTGCTTGTCTTGCTTTTAGAGAAGATTTGGATAAATGGCTCCCAGGAAAACATATAGGTACTTTTAGAGGAAATGTCATGGCTTACGCAGCAGGCCAGGCAGCTTTGAAGTTTATGCTCAAAAACAGACTGGCTGAACACGCTTATAATTTAGGCCAAACCATGCTTTCCTGGCTAAAAGAGGTTGAAAAAGAATCTGAAATTATTGGGGAGGTGAGAGGAAAGGGATTAATGATGGGTATAGAGATGGTTAAAGATAAATCGTCCCGAGAACCTGGTCCTTCTTTAGCCAAGGAAGTGAGAAGATTATGCCATCGCCGGGGTCTGCTGGTTGAAATTGGAGGACACTATTTTAATGTAGTCCGCTTTCTGCCTCCCTTAGTCCTAACAGAGGAACTGGCTATCAAAGGCATTGAGATATTCGAGGAAGCAGTCAGAGAAGTAGAAAAATCAAGATAAAGATTAAGCTAATACCGCCAGCTTTTGAGATCAGCCCCAGCTGGAGCTGTTTTTAATATGCGTTTGACAATTTTAGGAGCAAACATCTGATGATATCTTAAGCGAGAGATAGCATTAGGACGGGTGTGATCTCCATTCCAGCAGTGTTCGGCCCTATCTCCATAATCCACTTCTCCTTCATAATAAGGATCTTTAGTACTTTCTAAAAATTTTTCCATTAGATAAACAGCATTATTTAAATAATAATTATCCATATCCCCACAATAAATATGTATTTTTCCTTTAAGCTTGGGACCAAGTTTTGACCAATCTCTTTCTAATATATAGCGGAGATCATAGTGATTCCGCCAGTATTCAGCTACGGTGTGATCAATTTCGCCTGTTAATTTATCCCAAATTGGCTGGGGATAGCCATCCCTGCCGACAGGACCGTAAACTGCCTGCCAGATGTCCCACTGGTCGCCAGAGCGGGCTTTAGTGCCTAAAGCTAGCTCTTTATGGTTCATGTCTTCTATAGTGCAATTAATATGGCCCAGCCAATTGCGGTGTCCGGGTCGAGGGGTATGTTTCCACTGAGACTCTATGTAGTAAGCATTTTTATCCTGATAAATGTTAACTACAGCATAAGCTCTGAAATCAATGGGATCAGGACAGGCAGCAAAACACCCGTTATATTCATCAGGGTAGAAAATTTGAGCAGCCAATGTTTCCCAGCCACCTGTAGAGCCGCCGTAAAGGAACCTGGCCCAGCCTTGACCTATGCCTCTGAATTTTTTCTCTATGTAAGGAATAAGTTCATAAGTAATGGCATCTCCATAGGGACCTAAATTGGCTGAATTGACAGCATAGGAATCGTCATAATAAGGATTGGCATGTTGAATTTTGATGATAATCATTCTGGGGGTGTTGGCTGCTATCCAGTACTGATAAAACTTATAAGCATATTCTTGGACGGTTCTATTATAAGCTTGCCAGTTAAATCTTGGGCTGAAAATAGGTTTAAGGTTGGGATCAGGCGGAGTCTCACGGAAGCCACTGAAAGTGTAGGGAAAGTGGCCATGATCAATAACCAGGGGATAGTGTGCTTCTGGATGTTCATCGAAGCCTTCAGGTAAAAGGACGTGAGCCCCGAGATACATAGGCCGTCCCCAGAATTCTGAGAGCAATTTACTTTGGATTTTTACATGCTTGATATATTTTGTTTCTTTTGGTTCAGGGATGGGAGGGATTTTTTTATCGAGCCTGATTTTAATCATTTTGCTTTGGGAGGGGTCGATCTTTAATTGGCGGGGAGTACTATAAAGATTGCCCGGAGCCCGATTCCAGTGCTGGCCTTCTCCTCGGTCCATGGGTAATTTAACTGTATGCCCGTCAGAACGGTGAAAGGTTTCATAGCGGTGGAGAAGAGCCTGAACCCAGTATTTACCAGATGGAATCTTGCCGATACTGGTTAAAGGGTAACCAAAAACATGCCGGTCGATAACAGCTATTTCTCCGGGTTTTAGATTTTCGACATCAATTCCAAAGACAAGCTGAGTATTAGGACCATCGCTTATTTGAAAACGCGGCTCTCTGCTGCTGTCAGTTGAGATCAGAAGGAGCACTCTTCCATCCAGAGCTTCAGAGGAAAGTTCTTGGCTAAAGGAAATGCCAAAGGAAAAAGATTCTTCAACTTTTTCTTTCTTTGCTTGGCAGCTAATCAAAAATAGGGGTAAGATGAGGAAAAAGGCTAGAATGAATAGATTTTTTAATCGTTTTAAAGCCACCATTAAACCTCCTTGGCTCAAAATATTTTTAATTCAGTTTGTTTTTGTTTCTTTGTAACCTATATACTATTAAAGAGAAAGAAGTCAAATCGGAAACATGAAAATGAACTGAAATATTTTATTAGCAACTTTTATTTAGATGTTTAGTTTATTAATATACAATTTCTAATAGAGTGGTCTACAAGACCTAAAAAAAGGTAAAGGAGGAAGGAGGGGCTATAGAAAGTACTTGCATCAAATCATCATATTATCTTACATTTTTCTGGCAAAAGTTTTTTTATAAAAAAGTGATATTGATTAATTCACTTTTTGTCCTTAAAAATTTTGATAGGGTGGAATGAAATGAGAGAAGAATCCAGATTGGATAAAAAATACAATGCAAAACATTATCTATCAATAATTATTGTCTTTTTGCTTGCTTCAGTTTCGAGCTTAATTTTAGCTACTGAAATATTTCAGGAAACCTCGATTCCAGAAGAAACTGTCAGGGGAGAGCTGGCTCAGAAAATTGATTTATATTTGAAAAGAATAACCCCTTTTGGCTTTTCGGGTGCTTTACTGGTGGCCAAAGATGGCCATGTAATCCTTAATAAGGGATATGGTTGGGCCATCAGGTCTTCCCATATTCCCAATACTTCAGAAACTGTCTTTAGCACCGGCTCTCTCACCAAACAATTTACGGCCGCTGGAATTATGAAGCTGAAAATGATGGGCAAGCTAAAAACAGAAGACTCGCTTACGAAATTTTTTAAAGATATTCCTCCAGATAAGGGCCAGATTACTCTTCATCATCTGCTGACTCATACGGCTGGAGTCATAAATTACACTGGTTTGGACTATGAAAAAGCCAGACGGGAAGAAACTGTCAAAAAAATTCTGGAGGCCCCTCTTCTTTTTAAACCAGGCCAGCGCTTTCATTATTCTAACGCGGGCTACAGTTTGTTAGCCGCTGTGATTGAAAAAGTATCAGGTCAAAGCTATGAACAATTTCTTCACCAAAATTTATTCCAGCCAGCCAGTATGAAATTTACTGGCTATATAATCCCGGATTGGAGTAAAAAAGTTGTGGCCCATTGGTATGTTGGAGACAAAGATAATGGCACCCCTTTAGAAAAAGCTTATCCCTATTGGAATCTTTTGGGAAATGGCGGTATTTTAACGACAACGGCAGATATGTACCGGTGGCACCTGGCTCTTCTCGGCCATAAAGTCCTTTCTGAGCAAGCCAAGAAAAAAATATTTACACCTTACTTAAACAATTACGGCTATGGCTGGGATGTTTTAAAAACAGACCATGGGCTTCTTATCCAGCACGATGGAGGCAGTATGTTGGGAAACAGTGCCGAAATGCGCCGCTATTTAGAAGCCAAAATAGTTACCATTCTTTTTTGCAATCAGAGCTTTGATCACAAGCCTCTTTTTGAAGTTGTTAGAGATAAAATTGAAACTTTGGTTTTTGGAGGAGAAGTTAGTATTCCTCCAAAAGTTAATCTCCTAACCCCAAAGGAACTGGCTAAATTTGAAGGAGAATACAAATTTAAGAGGGGAGGTCATCTTAGAATCAGAGCTGCTGACGGCCAGCTGTTGGTTACTCCAGAAAATCAGGCTGCGGTTACTGCCCTTTATTTTTCTGAAAAAACTGATCAAAATTATCTGAAAGAAATTAGTGCGCTCTCCCTTTCTGCCTTTCGGGCTGCCTTAGAAAATAATTATACGCCTCTTGCTGAGGTTCTTTATAACAGAGATAAGAGATTAGCGGCTGTTAGAGCTCTTGTTGGCCAGCGCTTAGCTGAATTTAGAAAGAGAGAAGGGGAAATTAGGGATATTTTGGTTGAAGAAGTGCTGCCTTCTAATTTCAGGGGAAAGGAGACAACGGTTGTCTACTTGAAACTTAAAGGAAAAAGAAGGAACCTTTATTTTGAACTTTATTGGCAAGGTAAGAAAAATGTTGGGATTGGCCCCTCTCCTGGAGCTCCAAACCTCAAACTCCCTTTTATGTCAGTTGGAAATAATGAATTTGCTGGCTATCAAATAGAAATGGCTTTCAACCTGTTTATTAAATTCAATTTTGATAGGAATGGATCGGTTAGTGGTTTGACTGTGATAAAGAAAAAAGGTAGGTTATCAGCCTCTAAACTTTAGGAAAGACAAAATTTCAGGAGAAGAATCTAAGACATTAACGAACCTTTTCTCATTATTTTCGTAATTATAGATGAAATTATTATTAGATTCCTCTGAAGAAAGAGGTAAAATTTTAATCTAATTAGTTTAATAAGGAAGGAGTTGGGATGAAAAAGGCATTTTCCATTTTGGCAATTTTTGTTTTTCTTTTTACTCTATCTTTTTTGCGTGGCTTATCTCAGGGAGTAGATTTGAGTGGAACCTGGAAAGGCACAACAGAAATACCTGATCTTCAGGATGTAGATGAGATAACCCTAATTCTGACTAGAACTGCTGAAGGTTATAAGGGCACCATTTCTGATTCATTTGGATTTGCCCAGAATGAAGAAATAGAAGATATTGAATTTGAAGACAATAATTTTTCTTTTAGTTTTGCTATTTTCGATGGAGCAGAGTATATGCGGGTTTTTATGAATTTGACAATTGATTCAGAAGACAGTCTGAGCGGTTATTGGGAGCTGGAAGATGGCAGCTCTTCTTCTATAGAGTTGAAGAAAATAAACCAACAATAAAGATCTTTTCTAAAAACTTGAATTCTCTTTTTAAAAAAAATATGATATTTTTGCCTGATGGGTAATTAGTGAAAATTAAAAATATTATTGTTTTTTTTTGCCATCAAAGGAGGAGTATTATTATGAAAAAATCCTTATCTTTCAAATTGTTAGTGGTTTCTTTAATTGTTTTCGGTCTTTTTTTCTTTGCAACCTGCCAACAGAAGAAGGAACCGGCTGACTTGGCCTTAATCAATGGTAAGATTGTTACTGTAGATGAAGCCCAGCCTGAAGCTGAAGCCTTAGCTGTCAGGGGTGATAAAATTGTAGCTGTCGGTACTAACCAGGAGATAAAGGCATATATATCTGACAAAACTCAAGTTATTGACTTGGAAGGAAAGCTGGCCATTCCTGGTTTTATGGATTCTCATGGACATTTTCTCAGCTTAGGTGAGTCGAAGATGGAGCTGGACTTAAGGCAGGCCAAGAACTGGGATGAGATCGTGGCCATGGTCGCTGAGGCAGTAAAAAAAGCCAAGCCTGGTGAATGGATATTAGGAGGAGGCTGGCATCAAGAGAAATGGGATAAAATACCTGAGCCCAATATAGATGGGTTGCCTTTTCATCATAAATTAAGTCAGGTTTCTCCAGATAATCCAGTTCTTCTCACTCATGCCAGTGGACATTCCTGCTTGGCCAATTCTAAAGCTATGAAATTAGCCGGCATAACAGCTAAGACACCTAATCCAGAAGGAGGAGAAATTGTCCGAGACTCTCAAGGAAATCCTGTTGGAGCCTTTCGGGAAACTGCCCAGGGATTGGTTAGTAGATCTTTAAGAGAATATATGGCCAAGCTATCACCTGAGCAGATTGAGGCTCGAAATCGGCAGGCAATTGACCTGGCTGTCCAGGAATGTTTAGCCAAAGGAGTAACCAGTTTTTATGATGCTAGCTCTTCATTTAAAACTGTAGACTTATTCAAGAAATTAGCTGGAGAAGGGAAATTAGGAATCCGGCTCTGGGTTATGATTAATGAGAATAATAAGCAGTTGAAAGACCATTTAGCTCAATATAAAATTATCGGCTTCGGCAATTATCATTTGACAGTTAGAGCCATTAAACGTTTTATGGATGGAGCCTTGGGCTCTCATGGAGCCTGGCTGTTGGATCCTTATACGGATCTTCCTTCCAGTACAGGCTTAAATACAACTCCAGTTGAGATTATTAAAGAAACAGCGGAAATAGCCATTAACAACGGTTTTCAGCTCTGTACCCATGCCATTGGTGACCGTGCCAATCGAGAAATTCTCAATATTTATGAGGAGACATTTAAAGCTCATCCAGAGAAGAAAGATTTACGCTGGCGAGTTGAACATGCTCAACATCTTAATCCGAGCGATATTCCTCGTTTTGGCCAATTAGGCGTGGTTGCCTCTATGCAAGCTATCCATTGTACCTCAGATGGGCCTTGGGTCATTAAGCGCTTGGGCGAAGAAAGAGCTAAAGAGGGAGCCTATGTCTGGCAGAAATTAATAAAATCAGGAGCAATTATTTGCAATGGCACTGATACACCAGTTGAAGATGTAGATCCTATTGCTTGCTTTTATGCCTCAGTTACCAGGAAATTAAAAGATGGAACCTATTTTTACCTAGATCAAAAAATGACTCGAAAGGAAGCTCTCTGTTCATATACTCTTAATGGAGCTTATGCTGCTTTTGCTGAAGACAAGTTTGGTTCTTTAACTCCGGGTAAATTTGCTGATATTACCGTTCTTTCTCGAGATATAATGACTGTTCCCGAAGATGAAATTTTGAAGGCTAAAGTCCTCTATACTATAGTTGGCGGTAAGGTTATGTATAAACAGTGAGTCCCTTAAGATTTTAGATTGGAAAAATTACTTCCTTTCTTATTTACCTTAATTTTTTTAATTTAATCTGCTTTTCTATTGTCTTAAATGAAAGAAAATGTAAGAATTAAAAAAAGTTATGATTTACAAAAAATGCCCAGGGCAAGATTTAAGCAGAAAACGTTTGGAAGATATTGTTTATGAGATAACCTGCCCCAATTGTGGATATAAAGTTGAATTCTTTTTTGATGATAAATTCAGGATTTGTCCAGGCTGTAAGACCAAATTAGAAAAAAGTGATGAAAGGCTCCTCCAAGATTTTGGTTGTGCCAGCTGGTGTCCGGCTGCTAAAGATTGTTTAGGACCGCGACTTTATTCTAGGTTCAAGGCTGCTAAGGATAAAATAATTAAACAGAAACAGAAACATCTTCGAGCCCTGTTAAAGTTCATTCCAGCCAAAGAAAAGGAAGTTAGAGAATTTTTTGTTAAAGCTTTTAAGGCTAACACTGACTTGGAGCTGTTTATAAACCCTCATCAGCTGAAGCCTTTAAGGGAAAATGACCCTCAACTTTATGAAAAAGTAATAAAATATTTTTCAGAATACAGCCAGAAAATGTATAAGAATATGAATATTTAAGAACCTATTCATCTTCTTCCGCTGCTGGCTATGGGTATAGGATGAAAAGAAATGAATGTCTTTAAAAACAACTTTGTTTGTTATTAGTTATCACCGTTTTAGAAATTCTTACCTTTTTTAATTGGAATTGGAACCTTTAAATTTCGTATAATGTAGTCAGCGATATAAAGAAGATGAAATTAAGGGGAGGAAAATATGGAAGAAAATAAAAGAGTTATTTTAACAGGAATAGTTATAGTTATCTTGATAGGTGCTGCTTTAGCCATTTATTTTCTTTTTGTAGAAAAAACTAAAGAAGTTGCTCCAGCTAAGAAGGTTTCTGAAAAGCCAGCGGTGGAGGTTCCCCTGGAAGAATCCTTAAAGGCCAGAGAGGAAGCCCTTAAAGAGGCTTCTCAGGTTGAACTGGATCAAAGTGATGATGTTGTCCGTAAGCTGGCCATGGACCTTTCAGCTCACCCTCAGCTGGCTTCTTGGCTGAAGACCAATGACTTAATCCGTAAATTCACAGCGGCTGTTGATAATATTGCCCATGGCTTGAGTCCTCGCCCTCAGATTGAATTTTTTTATCCTCCAGGAGATTTTAAGGTTATAAAAAAAGGCCGAAGCTATTATTTGGATCCTCAGAGCTATCACCGCTATGATCAGGTGGCTGATGTTTTCCTTTCTCTTGATACTGATTACTGCCTAACTCTCTACCGGCAGCTTAAACCTCTCATCCAAGCTGCTTACAGTGATTTAGGTTATCCCCATCAGGATTTTCAGCCCACCCTGATTAGAGCTATAGCAGAGCTGCTTAAGGTACCAATTGTGGAGGGGGATATTTTATTGAAGAAGAAAGTAGTTACTTACCAGATGGCCGATCCTAGGCTGGAAAGTCTGAGCGAAGCCCAGAAGCATTTATTGCGCATGGGACCGGAAAATGTGAGGATTATCCAAGGCAAGTTGCATGAGCTAGCTTCTGGTCTGGGTATTCCAGCTGAAAGATTACCTCGGTCTAAGATTTATTGACTTAAATTATTCCCCAAAGCTGACGATTTTTTTCTTTTCTTATTTTAAATAGCCAAGAAGTTTACAGACATTAGCTCCCTCTTTTTCTGAAGCAAAAAAAGCCATCAATTCTTGCCAATTTTTTTGCAACTTAATTAGATGGTCGAGGGGATTTACTCGAGGCTTGGCTTTGGTCTCGGCTAGATAGATATTTTTCATGCATT
>CAZEQD010000015.1:15363-41244 GCA_964514305.1 uncultured Eubacteriales bacterium | reverse complement strand
AAAGAGTGGAAAAGATAAACAATCGTTGGGTACCAATGGAAGGAATCTTTAAGGATGTTCTCAAACAAGGCCAAGGAACAGAGTTCAAAATCGAAGAAATAACCTTCAATGCTTCCATCCCTGATTATATCTTCTCCAAAGCTAATTTAAGAAGATAAATAGCAAATCCAAGACAACTATTTTTAAAACGGAAAAAATGTGGGTGAACTATCCCTAATTTTTTCTCCAGTTTCTCCCAATATTCTGTTGCAGCTGGAAAAGCAAAGCGGTGACTAGTTTTATAAGAATAAAAACTGGATAAGATAGATTCCAGATTTGCCACAATACTATAACAATTATGGAAACTATCTCAAAGGTGGACGCGATCAGAATATTTCCTCAAAAAAAGTTACTTTTTTTGATTAGGTTCTGGCCTTCGGATACTTCTTCGGACCAAGAGCCTTAATCAGTTTTTCAAAACCATTTTTAACCTCTCCCACAAGATTGACCACAACCTTTTTGTCCTGAGGCAAGAACTCTTCAATCATCTCTCGAGTCAAAGAAAAAAGCAGGATTTCATCTATAAGTTTGGGAAAAGGTTGTTGTTCATCTTTCTCGGCACTATCAAAGTAAAGGAAGATGGGAAAGTCTCTCTTTCCATGCTAGACACATCGGTGAGGTCTCATCCCATTGACGATCAAAAACTTGAAAGCCCGGTACCTATAAGAAGACCACTGCCCATATTGTTCGGCCAACTCTTTTATGCATCTGTGCAAAGTGCTCTTGCCATAGGCATATCCCTTAATTCTGCGCATCTCTTTTTCTCCCAATCAGTAGGAAAGATGAATCACTTGACCCACTGCTGCTTTAAGAGCTTCTCTCTGATACTGCTTATGCTCCAGTTTCTGATTTGGTTATCACTAATCCATAAGGCATACTTCAAGCCACTTCAAAGCTAAAATCTGTGATAAGAATAGGGAAAAAGAGGTTTTGTTCAGAATGAAAAGAAAAGCTACTGAGCTATCTCTACTTCGGTCTGAATTCTCCGTTCAGATTTTCCAGCTCATTATCAAAGAAAGCAGGTCTATCCAAGAAAAAATTACCCTGCTTTTAGATTTCTTTAAGCATGTTGTCAGAGAAAGAAATTATGAAGAAGCTTTAAGGTTTTTCTAGCATCTGTGTCAAAACCCTAATCGCTACTATTTTTTCTTCTCTCCACGAGAGGTAGCTAAAAATTAAAATTTTCCTTAACTATCTGCCAAGGCAGCCTTGAGGATGGACAAATAATCCTGATTTGTAACTGGACGAGGATTAGAAGGATTGGAATTATTTTGGCAGGAATATTCTGCAATTTTAAGAAACTGGCTTTCATCTATACCTAGACGTTTAAAAAAAGGAATGTTTAAAGATCGAGATAATGATCTGATTTCTTCAATCAGTTTCGTGGCTGCTTTTTGGGCATTTTCTTCACGCAGGCCAAAGGCTTCTGCTATTTGGGCATACTTATCAAGGCAAGCGGGCAGGTTAAATTCCATTACATATGGCAGGAAAATAGCATTAGCCACACCATGAGGCACATCGAATAAAGCTCCAATTGATTCAGCCAGACAGTGAACAGCTCCTACATCGCTATTGCCAAAGGCCATTCCGGCCATAAGGCTACCCATCATCAAGTTCTCTCGGGAAACCTTGGCTCTTTTTATATCCTTATAACAGGTAGTCAAAGAGCTGGAAATTAATTTAACTGCCTTGAGGGCCAAGTTATCGGTAATAATACTGGCTGCTTTGGAAGTATATGCCTCGATGGCATGAGTTAAGGCATCCAAGCCAGTAGAAGCGATTACAGGTTTAGGCAGGCTGGTAAGTAAATCAGGATCAACCAGAGCCACGGCTGGAAACATCTTCTTGCCTTTGATGCTCATCTTGAATTTCCTCTGGACATCAGTAATAACAGCCACCCAGGTTACTTCACTTCCTGTGCCACAGGTAGTTGGAACAGCCACAACTGGCAGCGGATCATGGATGTATTTCTCTTTTCCTTCATAATCTTCTATGACTCCTTGATTGGTAGCTAGAAGAGCAGCTGCTTTGCCAGCATCCAGACAGCTCCCTCCTCCTAAAGCGACGATTAAATCTAGAGGATTTTGACGGAGCAAAGCTCCAATTTTATTGACTGTTTCTGACTTCGGATTGGGTTCTATCCCATCGAAATAGTCAACTTTACCTATGATTGAAGTTATCTTTTCCAAGAGGCCAGCCTTAACAATTCCCTTATCTGTAATTAAAAAGAGACGGGAAGCCTCCATCTCGTCGATAATATCTTTGAGGAGGGGTGTTATTCCTGAGCCAAAAATGATGTGCGTCGGCAGGTGAAATTTCAGAGGGTCAGCTTCTTTTCCCATAGGGTTAAAGAGCTTCTTTGACTACTTCGGCTAATCTCTTTATACCTTCATCAATTTGATCTTCACTAGGAAAAGAAAAATTAAGCCTCATGGTATTTTTACCACTTCGATCACAATGAAAAGCAGCACCAATAATATAAGCTACTTTTTTGGCCACTGCCTTAGGAAATAACTCTTCAGTATCCACTCTTTCTGGCAAACTTAGCCAGAGGAAAAGACCACCTTGAGGCTCTGTCCAATAGAGTCCTTTCTCATGAGGCATATAACTCTTTAGAGCCTGGATCATCATATTCCGCTTTTTTCTATAAACTTCTACTATCCTTTTTATATGAGGTTCCAACAAGCCACGGCGACAGTATTCATAAACAATAGATTGGGCAAAAGGAGAGGTACAGAGATCTGTAGATTGCTTAGCCAGAACCAATTTATCCATAATAGCTTTGTTGGCTACTAGCCATCCTAGGCGCATTCCAGGAAAGAGTATTTTGGAGAAAGTATGGAGAGAAAAACCATAACCCTTTTTATCTATAACAGCTACCATTGGCAGAGATTCACCCTCAAAACGGAGTTCTCGATATGGAGTATCTTCAAAAACTATCGTCTCATATTGATAGCAGAGATTTAAAAGATTTTGCCTGCGCTCCAGACTCATGGTTACACCTGAAGGATTCTGGAAATCAGGCACTATGTAGACAAACTTAATCTTTTTACCTTTAGCCGCATAATCCTTCAAGATTTGTTCCACCCTATCTACATCCATACCTTGGTTATCAACAGGCACTCCCAGCAATTTGGCCCTGTTTGCAATGAAGGCTTGAATAGCTCCCAAATAAGAAGGTAGTCCAACTATTACTGGATCTCCGGGATCAATAAAGATTTTCCCAATTAAATCCAATGCCTGCTGCGAACCAGACACAATCAAAATATTTTTCTCATCAATGTCTGCCCCTTCTTTTCTTTTCATCCACTCGGCTAAGAAGCGAATTAGCCTCTTATCTCCTTCAGTTGGGCCATACTGCAGGGCTATTTGTGGTTCCTTGTCTAAAATATCCTTAACTACCTCTTTCACTTCCTCGGCCGGAAAAAGCGCAGGTGAGGGAAGCCCACCGGCAAAAGAAATCATCCCTGGTTCTCTGGTCAATTTCAAAAGCTCGCGAATTTCAGACCTCCTAAGCCCCATGGATGAAGTTGATAATAAATCAGGCAGGATATCTTTCACATTCATATAATAGCTCTCCTTTTTAAAGAAAATAATTGGTAAAAATAAACATAAAATTAATTAACTCTGGATTTAAGCTTTGATTTCTATTTTTGATTATAAAATTTTATCTATTTTTAACCTCTATGTCGACTTTTTTATTAATTATTTTCATCAAAATTACCTTTTTATTTCTTTCCCTCCAGGAAAGCAATAAAATCTTCTTCATTCACCCACCAGCGGCGTCCTATTTTCTGCCCCTTTAGTCTTCCCGAACTAAGCAGTTTGAGAGCTGTTACTCGGCTTATTTGAAGTTTAGATTGAATATCCTTGAGAGAATACTGCTGAATTACCTTGCTTCCCAACCATATGGTTCTCATTATCAATGAATTCTTTAATAGCTGATTCTATTATACTTTATTTTACTTTATAATACAATATTAAGCTTAATTACATATATAGCCATCAATTTCTTTGAATATCCTTAACAAACCTTATAAGAAGAAATATCTGTTCCATTTTTAACATTTCTTTAATTTGATTTCTATTATAGTGAAAGACCCATAGCTTTGGCAGCCGCATCTATCGTTTGGGCTATTAAACTGACAATAGTCATTGGTCCCACTCCTCCAGGAACAGGTGTGTAGGCCGAGCACTTACCAATCACAGCCGAAAGCTCCACATCGCCTCTCCGGCCAGGATGGTAGCCAGCATCAATAACCACTGCTCCCTCTTTAATCCAAGCTCCTTTGATAAATTCTGGTCTCCCCACCGCTCCCACGACAACATCAGCTTCACCAACAAGATGGGCTAAATTTTTAGTCTTAGAATGGCAAATAGTGACGGTGGCGTTTTCATTAAGAAGCATCATAGCCATGGGTTTGCCCAAAATTGGACTGCGGCCTACGACGACGGCATGTTTTCCTTCGATTGAAATTTTATAATGGTGCAATAAGCGCATAATTCCTGTAGGCGTGGCTGAACTATAGGCTGGTTCTTTCATGGCCATCCGCCCAAATCCATGAGAGGTTACTCCATCAACATCTTTAGCCAGGCTGATCCTATCAAAACAGGCCCTCTCATTAATATGAGAAGGCACAGGATGCTGGAGCAAGATGCCGTGGACATCATGGTTATTATTAAGCTCATCTATGACAGTCAGCAGCTTTTCAGTTGTAGTCTTTTCAGGTAAAAGCACATTTTTTGTCTTCATCCCTATCCGCTGACAGGCATTGCTTTTCATTCGTACATAAGTGGCTGAGGCTTGATCATCTCCGACCAAAATAGTGGCCAGAAGAGGCATTCTGCCCTTAGTCTTTTCTTTTATTTGTTGAACGCGCTGGGTCAGTTCGGCCTCAATCTGGCGGGCTAACGCCTTACCATCTAAAACTAAAGCTGGCATTTATTCTCTCCTTGGCAGGAGGGACATCGAAAAAAATATCGTCCGGCCCCTTTTTCGTTTTTAATCCTATCTTACTTTTCAAATTTTTAGACTCAAACTTAGACTTCTTTTTATCCTAATAAGATTGATTCCAGATTGCAAGATTCTTTTTTCCTTTCATAGAACTGTTTTTTCAGAAGAATTTACCTCTATTTAAACTAAATATAAGGAGGGATAAGATAACCTTGGAAATAACTCTATTAATTTGAGGAATAAAATGAACAATAGCCGTTCAAATTCTTATCAAACCAGACTAAAAAAGTATGCAGATGGTTAATCTTAACCCGCCATTCTCCAGCCGGTTGGTTTCTGAGCAATGATTGTTATGCGCTGGTAAAAGAGATGAAAATGATCTTTTTACTGTTTCTGGCGAACCCTTAAGCTTCTGATTCTATTTATAGCTGCCCCAAGCTCCAAACCTCTAAAGGAAGCATGTTCTCCCTGAGGCCAACCGCTGAGAAGATCGAGCCCTTTTTTTTCGATATATTCAATGACTAAGTCTATAACTTCTTTCAATGTCCTCTGTCCATCCATAAAGCGGCAGGCGTAATAGATAGCCTCGGCTATAGCTTTCGTCTGAGCTTCATCAACAAGCTGCTCAATCGAACTCAGGTCAATCAGGAAACGCCCAAACAAGATAGATTTCAGGCCGGTAGCCTTTATTTTCACTTCTTTCTTGCCTCTTCTTGGATCAAAGCTGGAAGCCAAAGGAACACGCTCCCTAATATGGCCAAAAGAATCACCGCCTTCTGGCCTTCGCTCAGCCTTATATTTTTCAGCAATAGCCTTTGCCTTCTCCGTCAAATCGTAAGGTTTATATTCAACCATACAGATTACCCAATCAGCTACATCAAAATAATCCCCAGAGCCACCGATGACAAGAACAGTCGAAACTCTATGTTCGTGATAGAGAAGACGAATCTTGTCTATGAAGGGGGTGATGGGCTCTTTTTCTTTGGATACCAATTCCTGCATGCGGTGGTCTCTTATCATAAAATTTGTAGCTGAAGTGTCTTCATCAATAAGGAGCAGTTCTGCCCCTAATTCCAGAGCCTCGACAGTGTTAGCAGCCTGAGAAGTGCTGCCGCTGGCATCCTCAGTGGAAAAGGCCTTGGTATCTCTCCCAAAGGGGAGATTAGAAATAAAAGGCGAAATATCAACCTTTTCGATGCGACGGCCGTCTTCAGCTCTGATTTTGAGCGCACTGGGGGCGGTAACCACCAGTTCCCGACCATCGCCTGGAATATGATTATAGACTCCCATCTCCAACGCCTGGAGCAGAGTGCTCTTGCCCTGATAGCCTCCCCCTACAATTAAAGTTACTCCTTTTTTTATACCCAAGCCCGAAACCTGGCCCTGATTAGGCAAACTAATCGTTATCCTTAATGTCTCTGGTGACTGAAAGGGCACAACCTGACTATGACGGAGAGGACGGGGGTCAACGCCACTGGCCCTTGGTAGAACAGCTCCATCAGCCACAAAGGCTACTAAACCCAATTCATCTAGTTTATTCCGCAGGAAATCTGCATCTTCGGCTGTTTCAATATGTCTTTTCACTTTCTGAGGATCAAGGTTTTTGTAATAAATGGAATGAGCAACAATCTGAGGGAGTTCCTCAAAAAACATGCTTTCTGCCACCCGGGCAGCTATTCTCCGTCCCCAAGCAGGAAGCCCCATGGCCAAACGAACTTCCACATAGAAAGAATTGACTAAGCATGATGATCTTTCCAGTATTTCCTGACCAGGTTTAGATATAAAGATCTGCCCGCTTTTTCCAGTTCCTCTTTTGCCTTGAGAAAACCTGTTAATGGCCTGATGAAAGCAGCGGGCAAGAAAATCTCTTAAAGCTATTTCTCGGATGCGAGGTGTAAAAGTTTCCTCAGGAAAACCAGCTTTTTTCTGATCAAGACGTACCCTTATACGGCTAGGAGGGGCAAAAGGATCTGCCTGTACATGATCTATAAAAAGCTGATAGTCATTAAATTGATAGCTGCCTCTGATATCCTGGTAAGCCTTATACCCTCTACCATCTATTCTCTGGAGTATTTTTTTTAAATCTGTTGCCTGTCTCATTTTTTTATATTTTTTGCCTTTCTATTGGTCCAAGAAGGACAAAAAAATGGATTGTTTTTTGATGTATTATTTTCTCAATTTTTTCTCCCCGTGTAAAATTAATCTTTATGTTGATTTAAATTTTACCTACACTTACGCTTTATCTCTTTCCTTTAATTAACGGACCGCTGATAACAGCGGGCCCTACAGGTTAATATTCAGATTCAATATCTACTGTGGACCGCAGGCCTTAAAGGTCATTTTACATTTTGCTTTTGTGCTTTAATATGGTGCCCCTTATTTGACAACTGCCTGGCTCAATGTTATATGTCTTTCTCAGGATTATTTCAGGATGGATTCTTTCGGCTGGCTTTCAGTCTTACCTCCTCTTTTAGCCATTTTTCTGGCCATCAAAACCAAGCATGTTTACATCTCCTTGATCGTCGGCATTTGGCTGGGCTGGACGATCATCCACCATTGGAACCCATTAACAGGGGGCTTGCAAACGGTAAATTCTTTGGTAGCAGTTTTTAAGGATGAAGATAATACTCGAGTAGTACTCTTCAGTGCCTTAATCGGAGCAGTCATTACCTTTACTCAATATTCAGGCGGGATGAAGGGATTTGTCAACTGGATAGTAGGCAAGGGCTTGGTTCGCAGCAGAAGGTCAGCTGGCCTTCTGGCTTTGTTTTTAGGCTTCATAATCTTTATCGAATCCAGCATTTGTGTCCTTGTTTCTGGAGCTGTTGCTCGACCAATTTTTGACAAACTCAAGATATCCAGGGAAAAATTAAGTTATATTCTAGACTCAACCTCAGCCCCTAAATGCATCCTTATCCCTTTAAATGCTTGGGGGGCTTTTGTCATCGGCCTCTTGGCTACTCAAGGTGTTCCCCAGCCGATCAAATGGTTGGTGGCCTCTATGCCTTTAAATTTTTATGCTATCCTGGCCCTGCTGATGGTCCTCTATATCGTTATCACTGAAAAAGACTTCGGTCCCATGAAAGAAGCTGAAAAAAGAGTTCGCTTAGAGAATAAGCTGCTTCGGGACGGGGCCGAACCTCTCATCTCTGATGAGGTGGTCATGATGGAAGCCAAGCCGGGAATTAAGCCCCGTGCTTTGAACATGGTTCTTCCTGTAGCCATTATGGTCATTATGATGCCCTTTGTCTTACTCATCAGCGGCCACGGAAATCTTATGGAAGGTTCTGGTTCAACCTCTGTTCTCTGGTCAGTAATCGCCAGCCTCTTCATTGCAGCCGCTGCTTACCGAGTCCAGCATCTTATGTCAACCAAAGAAATAACAGACATCTTTATGAAAGGAGTGGGCGGCCTTATCCCCCTTGCCAGTTTAATGATTCTGGCTTTTGCTATTGGTGATACCTGTGAAGCTCTGGGCACAGGACCTTTTGTCGCTCAGGCCGCTAAATCAACTCTCCCCCAGCCTATTATTCCTGCTCTTATTTTCATCCTTTCCTGTTTCATTGCCTTCTCGACTGGCACTTCCTGGGGAACATTTGCCATTATGATTCCTATTGCCGTACCTATGATTAACCTTATCGGTCTTCACCCTGGCCTCCTGCTGGGAGCAGTCTTGGGAGGAGGTGTTTTTGGAGATCACTGCTCGCCTATATCAGACACAACCATCATTGCTTCCATGGCTTCAGCCACTGATCATATCGATCATGTCCGAACACAATTGCCTTATGCCCTGACAGCAGCTGGAGTGGCTATTTTGTTTTTCCTTATTTTTGGCTTTATTTTATAAATGATATCTTTTTAACTATAATGAAGAAACATCGCCAATAAACGGCTATTAAGATTGAAATCTTTAAATTAAGCAAATTAGGGAGGGGAAGATTCATGAGCAAAAAAACGAAATTATTTATTTCAGCTTTCATTATTTTTTGGATTTCTGCTTACGCCCTCTCTTACATTATTCCTCAGCCCCTAAAAAGCTCTTATGCTGAAGCTATTGCCCAATTTGAAAAATTTGTTAAAACCCAAATGGCAATCGACCGGGCTCCTGGCTTGTCAGTAGGCTTTATGAAGGATGATTACATCTGGACAAAAGGTTTTGGCTATGCCGATTTGGAAAACATGGTTCCGGCTAAGCCAGAAAGCTCTTACCGCTTGGCCTCTATTACCAAAACCATGACTGCTATCGCAGTTCTGCAGTTAGTTGAAGCCGGCAAAATCGATCTGGAGGCTGAAGTGCAAAAATATGTTCCCTATTTTCCTCGGAAGCGATGGCCGGTGACTGTTCGCCTTTTATTAGGGCATTTAGCAGGAATAAGCCACTATAAAAATTACGACCTTGAAGGTCACATCAAAGTCCACAAAAACACCAGGGAAGCTCTGGCTATTTTCCAGAATTTTGACCTAGTGTCCCAACCTGGAACTCAGTATTATTACTCAAGCTATGGTTTTAACCTGCTGGGGGCCATCGTCGAGGCCGCCTCTGGCCAGAGCTATGGTCAGTATATTAAAGAACACATTTTTGAACCCTTAGGCATGACCAATTCCCGGATGGATAATCCTACAGACCTCATTCCAAATCGAGTCAGAGGCTATCGTCTCCTTAAAGGCGAGATTAAGAATTCAGAATACGTTGATGTTTCCAGCCGTTTTGCTGCTGGTGGCACTCGCTCGACGGTAGTTGATCTCTTAAAATATGCTGAAGGCATTATGGAAGGTAAATTGCTCAAGCAGGAAACCTGGAGAAAAATGTTCTCTTCGATGGTCACCAAAGGGGAGCTGCGGACTGGTTACGGCATGGGTTGGGGTGTTCTACCCTGGCATGGACATTTTAAAGTTAGCCATGGGGGGTCTCAACCTGAAACAAGAACCTATATTCTTATTCTCCCTTTGGAAAAAATGGCTATAGCCATTGCCTCCAACCTGGAAAGAATAAATTTAATGCCTTATATCACTAGGCTGGCTGAGCTTGTTTTGGACGAAGACCTTGACATCTCAGCCTATGTGCCAGACAGAGCCGGACAAGCTATTTATAATGCTTGCTCTCAGGTCTTCTCCTACGGCCTAAGTCAATTTCGCTGGCTGGGAAAAGAAACAGCCAAGGACAGCCATGATTTAGATCAAGCTTTTTCTTATTTTAATAAATACGTTAATGTCAAAGCTTTAAACAATAATTACAAACAAACTAAAGTAAAAATTGAGGCTGGTATCCATCCCCTGGCTCATGAAGCCTTTATCAAAATGGGCACTTATATGGCTTCGACCCTGGCCCAAAGCCAAGGAGCTCAGGCGCTGGAGAAATACTATAAATCTGGCCCTCTTGCTTTTTTTAACGACTATATTCATCTCGCTAATCAAGGTTCATTTAGCCTAAAAAGGCCATCGATCAATCCCAGTGTGAGTAGCTTGTTAGCTGACTGGCAAAAAGATTGGTCATCGCTTTACACAGATAACATAAGGCATCTGTTTATAGATACTAATACTGATTTGGTCCAATTAGGGCCTCAATTAAAAAGGGCTTTTTTAGGTGCTTCTATCTATCCAGACTTTAGTTCTCAAATAGCTCAAGTAGGACATTATTATCTAAAGAAAAATGAGCTGACCAAGTCTTTTCAGGTTCTTAATCTAAATCTTGACCTTTACCCCACCTCACCTGTTGCCTTAACTTCTCTGGCAACCGCTTATCTGTGGGCTGGAAATATCCAATCTGCTCGTGTTCTCTTCCGAAAAGCCTTCGCCCTAAACCCCAATCATCCCAGCCTCAGCCTGAATTCATTCTACAATCTTAAAAGAGAATTAGAACAGGCTCAAAAAATGAAGCAAATATTTTCTCTCTTCCAAATAATAACTGAGCTCTATCCTAAAAATGCCCGACTCCAAAAAGATATAGGTGATCTATATCTTGAAGCTGGTCTTAAAGAAAAAGCTATCGAACATTATAAAGAAGCTTTAAGACTTAATCCTAATTATAAGGAAGTAAAAGAAATACTTAAAAAACTTAAAAAGGGGAAATAGTCATAAATATTTAAATTCAAGAGCAAGGTTTAGTCATGATTAAAGGAATTGGAGAGCTTTTTCAGCAACAAACCAAATATTTCCGAGGAAAAATACCTCACAGTCCTCTCTTTTGGCGAGCCCGGCCTGAGCCCTACAAGCATTATCCTGGCGCAGCCAGGATAGAGCTTCCAGCTCCCCACCACCAAGGAGGCCTTCCTCTTTGGGAAGCTATAAAGCGCCGCCGCAGTTTGAGGGATTTTCAAGATAGAACCTTGGCCTTAGATTCCCTTTCCCAGCTCCTTTGGGCCTGCCAGGGCATAACCTCTGATTATAAGGGCTATAAGTTAAGAGCAGCTCCTTCAGCCGGTGCTCTCTATCCAGTCGAGACTTACCTTGTTACCCATAACGTTGAGGGAATTGAACCAGGAATTTATCACTACGCTGTCCTCAATCATCAACTTAAGCAGCTTAAAACCGGTGATTTTCGCCTTTCTTTGGCTGAAGCAGCTTTAGAACAGGAAATGGTTAGCCAGGCCAACGTAGTCTTTGTCTGGACCGCTATTTTTGCCCGCTCAAAATGGAAATACAGTCAAAGAGCCTATAGATATGTTTACCTTGATGCCGGCCATATTGCTCAAAACTTGGCTTTAGCAGCTGTAGCTTTAGGGCTAGGCTCCTGTCCTATCGCCGCTCTTTATGATGATGAAGTTAATGAGTTAATTGGAGTCGATGGCACCGAGGAAAGCATTCTTTATTTGAGTGCGGTTGGTCATCCCAAATGAAGGCCAAGCTAATCTCGACATCCCCTAAAACAAAAAGATGAAAATAATAAAAACAATTTAGCCACTTAATTATTTGGATTTTATTATTTGTGTGCATCCTGACTTCAGTCCATGTCTCTCTCTTTCCCTGTACAGTGGCTGTCATTTCAGCTAAAACGACTAAAGAAGGACGGGCGTTAATGTGGAAAAACAGGGATACTTCCGTTCTGGACAACAAGGTAGTCTTTGTCCAGGGCGAAAAATATGCCTTTCTAGCCCTTATTAATGCCAGCGATAATAAGGTGGTTAATGCCTGGGCTGGGATCAATAGCCACGGCTTTGCCATCATGAATTCAGCTTCTGGAGACCTGGCTGAAAATGTAAAAGGTATCAATCAAAATGGCCGTTTGATGAAAGAAGCTCTGGGAAAATGTACCGATGGGGCTCAAACTTTCAAATTAAATGACCTAGCTCGGTCTCTGGCCTCTTTTGTCTATACTTCTCTTCAAACTTCTTTTCCTGATCTAAAAGACCAAGACTGAAGCTGAAACTATTGTCTGAAAAAACGAATATTTTTGACCCGGCCGGCATTCATAGTGACATAAATCACCTGATGATGGCCATTACGGAAAAATTTAAGATGGAGTCCCCTCACCAGGAATCTGTCCTTAAGAGTAGGCAATAAAGGCTTACGGGGGTAATTCTTATAAGGATTTTGGTGGCGGAGGTAGAGATTTCCTTCTTTGAGTATTATTTTATACGCAACCTCAAGCTCAGGGCTAAAATAATCGCCAGTATACTCCTGAAGCTGGCTTAAAGTTGGTGATTCCAACTTGATAGCTTCAAAAATTAAAGGCTCTTCCCCCTCTTGGCTGACTATCATAAGCCTCGGCCTCTCTTCTTTCGCTTTCCTAAACTCTATCTCTAATTCTACAGGTGCTTTGACTGCCAAAAAATGGATCTCACTTAAAGGCATTATATTGAATTTATAATAAGGAGCATTAACTTCAAGCTGGCCTTCTTTAAGAAATACCCTCCAGATGGCTTCTGTCTTTTTATTATAATAAGCCCCCATTTTCTCCTTTAGCTCGGCTTCAGTCAGCTTTATAAATTGGCGTTTTCCTCTGGGAATCTTTGGCTCTTCTGGAAAGATATCAGCCAGATATATATCAGCTACTTTCTTGGCTAGTTTGGTGGGATTAATAGTGCTCAGGTTGGCTAGGACAATTACTGAAAAATGCTGCTCGGGAAAACGGATAATCTGGGCTCTAAAGCCAACAAAAGCACCCCCATGGTTTATCATCTTTAAGCCCCGGTATTGGCTGACTACTAAACCCAAAGCATAATCAAGTTTTTTACCAGAGTTGAGATAGCCACAGGTCAACATTTTCTCAATCAGACTTTGGCCGCCTTTGCCTAATTTATTATGATAAAAATTCTGATCCCAGAAAAAAAGGTCATCTACACAGGTAAAAACACCTCCATCACCGATCATATCCAGATTGGTCATATCGATTCGAAAACCACCATTTTTTTGCGGAGAATAGCCTGAAGCCCTGTTTTTGACGATCATAGTATGATCATCATGAAAATGGGTATTTTTCATACCCAGAGGCTTGAATATTTTTTCATCTGCATAAAAACGCATTGATTTACCGGTTATTCTTTTGATAATCTCAGAAAGAAGAAAATAGCCTGAATTACTGTAGAGATAATCATCACCTGGCTTAAAATTCAATTCTTGTTGTCGGGCTAACATAGCCACCACTTCGCCATCAACATAAAAATCATCCTCCCGCGCCCCAGCCAGATCCATTAGGGTCAGATAATCTCTAAGGCCGCTGGTATGGTGGAGAAGATGGTTTATAGTTATAGGAGCCTCATATTGAGGTAATTCTGGTATATATTTTCGGATATCATCATCTAAAGAAAGCCTTCCCTCTTCCTCCAGTAAAGCAAAGCACATGGCTGTAAATTGTTTGGAGGTTGAGCCAATGCGGAAAATAGTTTTAGAAGTTATAGGTATATTATATTCAAGGTTAGCTGATCCATACCCCCGTTTGTAGATAAAGTGGCTATCCTTTATTACTCCCAAAGCACAGCCAGGAGAATCGGGTCTGTCCCACTCTGAGAAAATCTTATCAACTTCATCTGTCAAGCTGTCGGCCCGAGCTAACTGGATAAAGCTCCCTATGAAAAAAAATAAAATTGTGAATACAATTAAGACTTTGATTATTTTCATTAACATTCCTCCTTATTTTATAAAACTTAACAATATTAATTTATGAACTAAAAAGTTAGCACGATGAGCTGCCAAATGCCGAGTCTTAGCCTGATAAAAAGCTAAGGAAAGGAGAAGAAATTCAAACTTTAAAACCGCCAACAGAGGCTTCTCTGGTTGAAAGATTATTCTATTTTTCTTTCTTCTTGTCGGTCTTTGAAGGAGCTGCCAAGCCGACTTCCTGGCGAATGGCCTGTTCAATTTCAGCCGCCAAGGCCGTATTTTCTTTAAGCAGCCTTTTAACATTCTCTCTTCCCTGGCCCAACCTCTCGCCTTTATAAGAATACCAGGTGCCTGTTTTTTCAATAAGGCCGACATCAACCCCGCAATCGACCAGGTCTCCCTCTTTAGAAATTCCTTCACCATAGATAATATCAAACTGAGCCTCCCGGAAAGGAGGGGCCATTTTATTCTTGACTACTTTTACTTTGACTTTGTTACCAATGACCTTATCTCCCTCTCTCAAGGTAGCTAATCGTCTAATGTCTATTCTCAAAGAAGAATAAAATTTTAAGGCTCGACCGCCGGTTGTAGTTTCTGGGCTTCCCAGAAAAAAGCCTATCTTTTCTCTTATTTGGTTGACAAAGATGAAACAGGTTTTGGAGCGGCTGACAATAGCTGTAAGCTTTCTAAGAGCTTGGGACATAAGCCGAGCCTGAAGGCCCATATGGGCATCTCCCATTTCTCCCTCAAGCTCAGCTTTAGGGACTAAGGCGGCCACGGAATCGACAACAATGACGTCGACAGCCCCGCTCCTGACCAGGACTTCGGCTATTTCTAAAGCCTGTTCTCCATAGTCGGGCTGAGAAATGAGCAAGTTATCAACATCAAGCCCAACCCGGGCCGCATAGGTAGGATCTAAAGCATGTTCAGCATCTATAAAAGCAGCTTGTCCTCCTCTTTTTTGGGCCTCAGCGATAACATGAAGGGCTAAAGTCGTTTTGCCCGTTGCTTCTGGTCCAAAAATCTCAACCACCCGCCCCCGAGGAAAGCCCCCTATGCCTAAGCTAAGATCAAAAGCAATGGAGCCAGTAGGGATAGCCGGCACTTTTATGGCTGCCTCTTTCTGGCCGAGCTTCATCACTGCCCCTTTGCCAAATTGTTTCTCTATCTGAGAAAGAGCAGCTTCAATTGCCCTCTCTCGGGAGGTCTGTTTTTGAGCAGCCTCTTCCTTCATTTTTTCCTCCTCAAGGCAGGTATATTTTCACGGAACCTAAAGACTTTCTTCTTTTTCACTTTTAATCTTAAATCTTATGAAAATGATAGTCAATCAGTCGCTTTCGGTCAAAAATCTAATAAATAAGCTCATCCGCGGCTATAATCATAAAAGCCCTTACCGCTCTTTCTACCCAGATAACCTGCATCTACCATTTTACGCAACAGAGGACAAGGTCTGTACTTGGGGTCTTTAAAGCCATCATAAAGCACTTCCATAATATGCAAGCAGACATCTAAGCCGATTAGATCAGCTAAAGCCAAAGGTCCCAGGGGATGATTCATGCCTAATTTCATAACCGTATCAATTGCTTCAACCGAACCCACCCCTTCCATTAAGGCAAAAACAGCTTCGTTGATCATGGGCAACAGGATGCGGTTGGAAATAAAACCCGGGAAATCATTAGCTTCAACAGCAACTTTACCCATAGCTTCAGCCACAGATTTAACCTGCTGGAATGTTTCTTCAGAAGTGGCCATGCCTTTTATTAACTCTACTAGTTTCATAAGGGGTACCGGATTCATGAAGTGCATGCCCATAAATTTGGCTGGCCGAGAAGTAACTGTAGCCAGCCGAGTTATGGAGATTGAAGAAGTGTTGGAAGTAATTATTACTTCGGGAGGTAGCAGCTTATCAAGCTCCTGGAATAGATTCTTTTTAACTTCAAAATCCTCAAAGATTGCTTCTATGGCCAAGTCAACCTCTTTAAGCTCTTGAAGAGAGGTAGTGGTTTTGACTCGAGCCAGGATGGTTTCTTTTGCCTCCTGAAGTCTGGCTTTTTCTATAAGTTTTGACAGGCTCTTATCCATAATGGCTAAAGATCTTTCTAAAAATTCTGCGGCTACATCATTGAGGATTACTTCAAATCCAGATGAGGCAGCTACCTGAGCTATGCCTGTGCCCATTGTGCCGGCCCCAATGACTCCGATGCTTTTTATCTTCATTTTCCCTCCTTTAAACCATCTCCACTGCCATGGCTACGGCATCCCCTCCTCCTAAACAGAGGGCGGCTATGCCCTTTTTTAGACCGCGGTGGTGAAGGGCATAGACTAAAGTGGTTAAAATCCTGGCTCCAGTAGCTCCTATAGGATGGCCCAAGGCCACAGCTCCTCCATGAACATTTATCTTTTCCCGATCTAACCCCATCTCCTTGATGAGAACAACCATTTGAGCTGAAAAAGCCTCATTGATTTCAAAAAGATCCACTTCCTCCAGCCTCCAGCCTATATTGGCCAGGAGCTTCTCAATTGCACCTTTAGGGGCATACATAACCATTGACGGCTCTACTCCATTAGTAGCTGAACCTAATATTTTGGCCAGGGGTTTAAGGCCTTTTTTTCTAACTGCCTCGTCAGAGGCCACGACTACGGCCGCAGCCCCATCATTTAGACTAGACGCATTGCCAGCTGTAACTGTCCCATCCTTTTTAAAAGCAGGCCTTAATTTAGCTAATCTTTCAAGAGTTGTATCGCTGCGGGGCCCTTCATCCGTATCAAAAATTACTGGCTCTCCTTTCTTTTGAGGAACGGCTATAGGAACGATCTCTTCCTTAAAATAGCCCTTTTCTATAGCTTTGAGCGCTTTTTGATAGCTGGAGAAAGCATATTCATCCTGCTCTTGACGGCTGGCTCCGAACTTTTCAGCAATAATCTCACCGGTCATGCCCATATGTTGGTCATAAAAAGCACACCACAGTCCATCAAGAATCATAGAATCTTTCATTTTGACATCACCAAATTTGACGCCCTGCCTGGCCCCCCATAAAAGATGAGGGGATTGGCTCATACTTTCCATGCCGCCGGCCACAATTATTTCTTTCTCTTCCAACCAGATAGCTTGGGCAGCCAAAGCTACTGCTTTTAAAGCTGAACCACAGACTTTATTAACAGCAAAACAGCTAACAGTACAGGGTATCCCTCCTTTGATGGTGGCTTGTTTGGCCGGAGCTTGGCCCAGGCCAGCTGAAACCACATTTCCCATAATTACCTCATCTACCTCTTGGGGGGAAATGCCTGCTCTCTTAACAGCCTCTTTGATGACCATACCACCTAGCTCAGGCGCCTTAAAGGAGCACAGAGAACCTAAAAAATTGCCAATAGGGGTGCGAGCTGCACTAACAATATAAACATCTCTTAATTCATACATTTTGTTCAATACCCTTTCGAAATGGATTTAATAACAATTCCCTCTTTTTTTATCATAATTAAAATAACCTGTAAATGCTCTGAAGGGCAGGATAGCAACTTTTCCAATCTAAATTTTTTATTTTAAATAAGCCCGGTTATTTCTCCTGTCTCTGAGATATCAACTCTCTCGGCAGCTGGTGACTTAGGCAAGCCAGGCATAGTCATAATATCGCCGCAATAAACTACGACAAATCCTGCACCTGAACTAAGAGAAACATCAGTGACGATGAGATTAAAGCCTTCTGGTTTTCCCAATAATTCCTCATCATCAGAGAGAGAATATTGAGTTTTAGCTATACAGACAGGCAAATGACCAAAGCCTTCTTTTTCCATCCTAAGGATTTTCCTTTTTATTTTGCCTTCCATTGCAATATCCGCTGCCCCATAAATATTTTTGGCTACAGTCTCTATCTTTTCCAAGAGAGGCATCTCTAAAGGATAAAGAAATTTAAAGCTAGTCTTTTTCTCTTTACAGGCCTTAGCTACTTTTTCAGCCAAATCCAGTCCGCCCTTTCCTCCCTGAGTGTAAACCTCGCTTAAGGCTACATCTACTCCTTCTCCCTGGCAGAGGCTGGCAATTTTTCTCAGTTCTTCCTCAGTATCGGTAGAAAATTTGTTGAGGGCAACCACTACCGGCACTCCAAATAGATTTAAGTTCTCTATATGTTTTTTTAGATTGGCAAAACCCTTCTCAATGGCCTTGACATTCTCTTGGGTAACTTCAGCCAATTGAACTCCTCCATGAAGCTTGAGAGCTCGAGCTGTGACCACTAAGACACAGGCATCCGGAGGTGGAATATGACCTGTGCGAACGACAATATCGAAAAACTTCTCAGCTCCTAAATCTGAACCGAAGCCTGTTTCAGTAACCACCATCTCGGCTAACTCAAGAGCCAACCGAGTAGCAATAACTGAGCTTGTACCGTGAGCAATATTAGCAAAAGGCCCCCCATGGATAAGAACAGGATTAGCCTCCAGGGTCTGAACCAGATTAGGTTTAATGGCTTCTTTGAGCAGAGTGGCCATAGCTCCAGCTACTTTCAGTTGATAGGCAAAAACAGGTTTTCTATCAGGAGAATAACCAACCATTATTTGGCCGATTCTCTGCTTCAAATCATTTAAATCTTTAGCTAAACAAAGAATAGCCATCACTTCTGAAGCAGCTGTAATTTCAAAGCCGGTTTCCCGGGCTATGCCTCGCAGGGGCCCACCTATGCCAACTACCACCTCCCGCAGCACCCGATCATCTACATCCAACACTCTCTTCCAGGTAACTCGCCGGCAGTCAAGGAGTCCGCTGACACCTTCGAAATGGAGACGGTTATCAACCATGGCTGCCAGTAAATTATGGGCAGCGGTAACAGCATGGATATCTCCGGTAAAATGAAGGTTTATTTCATCCCGGGGCATTACCTGAGCATAGCCACCACCTGTAGCTCCACCTTTTCGGCCGAATACAGGACCAAGCGATGGCTCTCGAAGGGCAGCTACGGCTCTAAGACCTAATTGATTAAAAGCATCAGTTAGACCTATAGAAGTAGTAGTTTTACCTTCCCCAGCAGGCGTAGGTGTCATAGCTGTCACCATAACCAGCTTACCTTTTTTTTCTTTTGCTTTAATGGCTCTTTCATAGGTTATTTTAGCCTTATAAGGACCATAGGGCTCCAAAGAACTGCTATCTAGTCCTAATTTCTCAGCTATGGACTCAATTGGCTTAATTTTTATCCTTTGGGCTATAGTCATATCATCGGTCATTTTCTCCTCCTTATCTTATGAGTCTACCCATAGAAGCGAATTTTTACAAATTTTTTGTCATAAAAATAACCAAACTTATTTCTTTTATTAGGGAAAATGTTTAAGACAAGCAGATAAAGTGAAGCAGATGGCTATTAACATTAATTATCAATGTTTACCAATATTCAAAAATAGTGTCAAATTTCAAGACCTAACCCCATCTATGTCTTGTTTAAACTTCTAAACAGAAGATTATAGTCTTCAATCAGACCTTTATCAGCAAAGCTGAAATAGCAGTTATTTCCAATTATTATATGATCTAAAACTCTTATCTGCATCATTTGAGCTGCAAAAACGAGATCTTTGGTAATTTCTTTATCGCTAGCTGAAGGCTGGGGATCACCAGAGGGATGATTATGGACAAAAATTAATGAGGAACACCCCAGCTTCAAAGCAATTTTTATAATTTCTCGAGGATAAACAGCGCTGGAATCTACGGTGCCCTCAAAAAAAGTTTTAGCTTCAATTATCTGATTCTTGGCATCTAAAAAAATCACCTCGAATCTTTCCACCTTTAAATCCCTAAGGCTATGATAGAGATAATCAAATACTTCCTGAGAAGAATGGCAAACTGGTCTGCTCATCATCCGCTCTTTGAGAAAGCGACGGGAAACCTCCTGAACGAGTTTTAGACCGAAAATATTGTGGGGACCGAGGCCTTCTATCTCTTGAAGCTCTTCCTCTTCAGCTTCCAACACTCCTCTTAAAGATTTAAATCTTTTTATCGCATCTTTAGCCTGTTGTTTACAGTCTCTACGGGGTGTGCCCAGAGTAAGAAGGAGTTCAATTATTTCATAGTCAAGAAAACCTTCAAGACCTCCTTGCAAAAACTTCTGTCTCAACCGCCATCTGTGACCACTAACTTTGCCTGAAGCTTCTTTCTTTTTTTTCTGAACTTTGTTCATAATTCCCTACCAAAGAGGACGGAAAAAAAGCTTTCATTTTCACAAAGAGTAACCTTCAGAAAGCAAATTTCTGTTGTTTACTGGGAGACATGGAGAAGAATCTTTTTTAAATAAAGGATGCCCCTGGGTAAACTAACCTGGACTATTCATAAAAAATGCCGATGAATATAAAAAAGATTCTTATTGAAAAGTTTTTTCAGCAATGTCAAGATAACCTCCTGATATTGCTGAATAAAAATAAGCATCGGCATTTTTTATGAATAATCTAGGTTAATTAAGGAGAATCTTTATAGGAAAAAAGCCTATCTTCTTCTTTTATTTTCTGCCTTAAAAAGTAAATAAGGATGAAAATCGAAAGCCACATCCAGCCCATAAAAACATAAATAGAAATCTTATCTTTAATGTCTTTAGGGGAGGCGGTGATTTTTTCTGGACTTTTCTTGACCTTTGGTTGTTGGAAAGATGAAACAGTTGAGCTTGAGGATAAAACCAGGTCATACCCTCCCCAGAAAAGAAACATAAAAAAAGCTAAGGATAAAGCTAAAACTCTCTTTTTTTTCATGACAATAAACTCCAGAGGCTCATAGCTATTCCATAAAGCACTGCTCCCCAAGCGATAATGGTAATTATTTTGCCTTTCCTTTCAGCCGGCTTATTATCAATGAAAGGCATAAAAAAGAAAAGGACAACTATGATCAAGATCAGGAGGACAGCCAGCGTGTCTCCCTCCATAAAAAAGATTTTGGCCGGAACTATCTTTAGACTCTGAAATAAAAATAGAAAGTACCATTCGGGCTTAATGCCCACTGGAGCTGGGGCCATTAAATCAGCTTCTTTGCCCAATGAGGGGGGAAATAGAATGGCTAAAGTTATTAGTCCCCCAAAAATAAGAAGCCAAACAATTGCTTCTCTGTAGACAAAATTTGGCCAGAAGGGAAGCTCCTTCACCTTTTCTTGGCTTTTCTCTAGAGAAAGGGGAAGGCTAATCCCATGCTTCTGGATTAAATAAAGATGGAATCCTATAAGGATAATTAATAAGAGGGGAAGGAAGGTGATATGAAAGCTGAAAAACCGGGTCAGTGTGTCTCCAGTAACATCTTCACCTCCACGCAGAAATTTAGTCAACCAACTGCCAACAACAGGTATTGCGCTGGGAATATCAGTTCCTACTTTGGTAGCTGAAACAGAGAGAGAATCCCAGGGCAAAAGATAGCCAGTAAAACCAAAGGCCATAGTAATAATCAATAACAAAACCCCGCTCATCCAGGTAGCTTCTCTGGGCCTTCGGTAAGATTTGAGCAACCAACTGCTAATGAGATGAACAAAAACGGTGGCAATCATCAAAGAAGCTGACCAGCTATGAATTGAGCGGATTATCCAGCCAAAAGAGACTTCAGTCATGATCCTGGCTACACTCTGATGAGCCTCGGCAATGGTCGCCTTGTAATAAAAAAGAAGCATAAGGCCAGTAATTACCTGAATAGTGAAAAGGACAAGGATAACACTGCCAGTATAGTACCAGAGAGAATGGCGGTGTTGAGGGATTTTCTTGTCTCTTAAGAAATTAAAAACTGCAGGCAGGCCAAGCCGATCATCAAGCCATGATTTTATACAACTTCTCATTCTAGCTCGCCTTGCTCTCCCCTCCGCCTTTACTAACCACCAGTTTATCTCCTTCAATGCTTACTGCCAAGCGCCGCAAAGGGCGAGGGGGTGGGCCGCCAATATTAATTCCATTTTCATCATACCAGCCATCATGACAGGCGCAGAAAAACTTCTTCTGCTGAGGAAGATAAGTAACATTACAACTGAGATGAGTACAGACACCGACAAAAGCCTGGAAAGAACCATCCTCTTCCTTTTTCAATAAGCCTGGTTTATTGCCCCAGGAAAATTTTTTAACTGAATTGGGAACCATCTCTTCAAAATCAGAAAAGGGCAAAACAACCTTATCAGGTTCCTGATAAGGAGGAAAAACAAACTTGATAATTGGATAAAGAAAAGAACTAGCTAAAGCCGCTAACCATCCCCCCAGCAATCCATTTAAAAATTGGCGCCGACTAAAAAGAGAATATTTAAGTTTCATGGTTTAATTCTAAAAATCCGTTTTATTTTCTCAATAACCAACTTTCTTCTCAAGGCTTCAATTCCATCGGCAGGTCTGACGTCTTTGGGACAGACCTCATTACACTTAAAGATTGTATCACACCCCCAAATACCTGCTTCAGTATTTACCTTAGACCAACTGGAAAAAGGCCTTTTATCCCGAGGGTCTTTAACAAAACGATACAATTTGGCTAAAGCAGCTGGTCCTAGATACCTCTCATCTCTTGAAGCAACTGGACAAGCGCTGTAACAACAACCACACATAATGCAGTTGATATACTGCAAGATTTTTTCCATCTGCCGTTCTTCAATCCTGTAGCCCTTCTCTGGACCTCTCTCCTCCGGTTGCATGAACGGTTCGATATTATAAACTGATTGCCAGAAAGGCTCCATGTTGACCACTAAATCTTTTTCTATCTCTAAGTTAGGAAGAGGCTCAATGACAATAAGGCTGGTGCCAAGAGAGGCCAATTCTGTGCGGCAGGCCAAATCAAATCGGCCGTTAATAACCATGGCACAGGATCCACAAATAGCCTCACGACAACTGTATCTAAAGGAAAGGGTAGCATCCTGTTCATTACGAATATCCATTAGAGCTTCCAGAAGAGATTTTTTTTCAGAAGTCTTATAATTAAAATCCTGGAAATAGGGATGCTTATTTTTTACAGGGTCATATCTTAAAATCCTGATAACATACTTCATCTTTTAATATTAACCTGGATTATTCATAAAATCTGCCGATCTTTCATTTATTCTCATTGATATCTTCTTTTTATCATGATTTTTGGTAAGCTCATTGAGATTACTTAGTTCTTTTAATTTTATTTTAATTATAATCGCCATCTTTTACCCTTGGGGCGAGCCGATCTTACTGCATCTGCTTCGTTACAGGACATTTGCGGTGGAGGACCACAGCTGCATCTTCTGTGCCTCGCGCCGACCCAACCTACCCCTGCAGCAACCTCGACTCGTGAATAATCCAGGTTACTCAATATTCTCTTGGAGCTGGCTTATATTTTAAAATCCGGACATCCTTATAACCTAAAACTGGTTTACCATCCTGCCAAGAAACCAGGGTATGTTTAAGCCAGTGATCATCATCACGTTGAGGGAATTCAAGGCGACAATGTGAACCTCTCGTCTCTTCTCTATTTAGAGCCCCTAGGGTTATCACCTCAGCTAAATCAAGCATTGATTCAAATTCAACAATATTGATTAATTCCTGACTAAATCGCAGGTTTTTGCCAGAAATAAATACTTTTCTGTATTCATCTCTTAGCTCTCTTATCTCAGCTAAAGCTTTTTCCAGATTCTGCTTATTCCTAAAAATACCGACCTTCTCGGTCATAATTACTTTTAATCTATTTAGAAGAAGATGAACTTTTACTCCTTCAATTCTTTTTATCCAAGCCTGGACCTGGCTGGCAAATTTATCACTTTCTTCAAGTAATCTCCGCTCTGCCTGGTTGTCAAAGCTGCTGCCTTGGGCATAAAGAGATGCCTCCTGTCCGGCAACCTTACCAAAAACTACAGTCTCCAACATGGAATTTCCACCTAAGCGGTTAGCTCCATGAACGCTGACACAGGCGCATTCTCCGGCAGCAAAAAAGCCTTCAATCTGGGAAGCACAATGTTCATTTACATCAATTCCTCCCATCGAATAATGCTGAGCTGGCTGAATTGGAATCGGCTTTTCTACTGGATCGATTCCTGCAAAACGAATACAAATCTCCCAGATAGCAGGTAACCTCTTCTTAATTTTCTCCTCTCCTAAATGCCTTAAATCAAGGTGGACATATTGACCTTCAAAACCATGGCCTTTATCAATTTCGGTTTGAATGGCCCGGGCTACAATATCTCTGGGGGCCAACTCCATGGTGGCCGGAGCATAATCAGCCATAAATCTTTTACCCTGGTTGTTAAGTAAATATCCGCCTTCCCCTCTGGCTCCCTCAGTAATCAAAATATTTTTTCCGACGAGAGAAGTAGGATGGAATTGAACAAATTCCATATCTTTAAGGGGAATCCCAGCCCGATAGGCAAGACCAATGCCACTGCCATGGTTGATATAGGCGTTGGTAGTTCTCAGGTAGACCCGGCCATAGCCGCCAGTAGCAAAAATTACTGCCCGAGCTCTGACGGGCATTATTTTTCCTGTTTTTAAATCAACCACAATCAGGCCCAGACACTTACCATCCTTGACAACCAGCTTGGTCGCCAGCCATTCATCAAAGAACCTAATTCTCTTCTTTATCGACTGCTCGAAGAGAGTATGAAGAATGACCAAGCCAGTGCGATCGGCTGCGTAACAAGTCCGGGGAAAGCCCGCTCCTCCAAAAGGCCGTTGGGCAATAACTCCTCCCGGAAAACGGCTGAAAGGAACTCCCATATGTTCAAGCTCATAAACTGTAGAAATAGCTTTCTCGCACATGAGTTGAGCAGCATTCTGATCAGCCAAATAATCGCTGCCTTTAACCGTATCAAAGGCATGTCTTTCCCATGTATCGTCTTTTCCTTGAGGATTATTACCTAAAGCTGCATTTATTCCCCCTTGAGCGGCGACTGAGTGGGAGCGAAGAGGATGAACCTTAGAAATAACCGCCACCTTTAAAGAAGGATCAGAATTTAGGGCAGCCGCCAATCCTGCCAAGCCACCCCCGACAACGACGATGTCCTCAGTGATCATTCAGTAATTCCTGGTGAAATAAACAATAAGCAGGAAAATGCTTACAACCACAATAAGTCCTGAAAAAATCCAAAACAACAGCTTCTCCTTGCGGACTCCCAGATCAATAATGATTGTCCTTAAGCCGTAAAAAGCATGGGAAACAGCAGTCAGGATGAGCAGAACATCGAGAAAAGGATTTGTATGAAGAACAAGAGCCCAATCAGGCTTTTGCCCTTTGGTCATTAAAAAGAAGGAGGTTGTGAATTTAAGGCTAAGAAGGATGATTAGCAGCAAACCGGTTAGACGATGAAAAACCCAGACGAACATTTATTTATTTTCCTTGCATAGAAATATATTTAATTAAAGTCATAAAAGAATGTCAAGAAAAGGGGAGCTAATTTTAACCTCATTTCCACAAAGAGGGAAGATTACGAGCTATTTAATCGTCTAATTATTATAAAAATTAAAAAGGAGTAAACTATGCCTAAAGTATTAGCAGTCTTTTCTATTTTATTGATTATTGCTCTCAGCCTGCCCTTAGTAGCTACGGAGACAGACGTAAGCGGTGACTGGGAGCTGAGCGTTCAAACCCGCAGAGGTGAAATAACATGGTCTGTCCATTTTGATCAAGATGGCCAATCGCTGACTGTAACTATGATTGGACCTCGAGGAAATGAAACTACGGGTGAAGGCACAATTAACGACAGTCAAATCGAGTGGACAATAACCAGGAGCACCCCAAGGGGAGAGATGACTATAACTTATAAAGGTGAAGTTAAAGGTCAAATCATGTCTGGAGAAGTTCAATTTGGAAATTTCGGCAGTAGGCAATGGAAAGCAACTAAAAAATAAGGTTGATTAAACGAAACTTTATTAGCTTCCAGCTCTCTTTCTCAGGCTAAAATTAATTATTCTTC
>CAZEQD010000015.1:0-15263 GCA_964514305.1 uncultured Eubacteriales bacterium | reverse complement strand
CTAAAATTAATTATTCTTCTAGGGCAGAAACGTTTATAATTAAACTTCACAATTAATTTAAAAAGGAAGATTTTCCTCTCTCCATCGTCTAAAAGGTGGAGGTAAGAAAGCAGTGCTCTTGAATGGAAGACAAAAAATTAGTTCAGTTGAGCCAACAAGGCAATCAGGAAGCTTTTTCCCAGCTGGTAAAAAAATACCAAAGGAAGGTGTTTAACTTGGCTTTATCTCTAGCCCAAAATAAGGATATAGCCGACGACTTAGCTCAAGAGGCATTTATCAAGGTCTACTTTGCTTTGCCCAAGTTTAAATTTAAATCTAAATTCAGCACTTGGCTTTACCGCATTACCATAAATGTCATTAAAGATTATTTAAGAAAAAAGGAAAGGCTAAGCAGAATACCCCAGGAACTCATCCAGGTCAATCCTTTCTTAGAAGGAGACGAAATTACTATCAGAAAAAAAGAAAAAACGACGGAAATCAAAAGGAAGATTGTCCATTACTTTATTGACCAACTTCCTGAAAAATATCAAACAATCCTGGTATTAAGAGATATTCATGGCTTTTCTTATCAAGAAATCTCCAAAATTTTAAAAATTTCGCCCGGGACTGTTGATTCCCGTCTGTTTCGGGCTAGAAAAAAGCTCCGTCAAAAAATAGAGCCTTACCTAAGGCAAAAAGGGGGGAAACATGGGTTGTAAAAAATTTGAAAAACTAATTATTCAATCCTTGGATAGTGAACTTCAAGATTGGCAAAGAGACAGTCTGGAGGACCATTTACAAAAATGTCCCTCTTGTCGAGACAAAAAAAAAGAGTATCTGACAATCTACAATATTTTAAAAGAAGAAAAAGCAGTTGAGCCCAAAGCTTACTTTTGGCCAAGGCTCCAAGCGAAGATAAAAACAAGAGAACAAACTTCATTTTGGCCATATGTCCGCCAGTGGAGCATTAAAATCATCTCTGCCTCTCTCCTCTTCGCTCTCCTTTTAGCCCTTATCATTGCTTTTTTTACTCCCCAACGTCCTGCTGAATTGAGTCAATCAGAGGAGTTGCTCCTTCGTAACCAGAATCCAGTAGAGGAGGCCAGCCAATTATTGAAAGAAGAAGGGATTGAGAATCAAAACATGATGATTATTTTTTCAGCTATGGAAGCCAAAAATAGCTCAAGGAGATATTATCCATGAAAAATAATTGCAAACTCTGGTTTATCCTATCTCTCATTGTGGTATTTGTCTTAGGTGTTTTAGGAGGAGTCCTTCTTGATAAATATGGCTTACACTCCTCCTTAAAAAAATCAAGAAGAGAAAAACGCCCAGTTCATTTCCCAACTCTGGAATTGATGTCTCAAGAGCTGCAATTGTCGGCTGAGCAGAAGTCAAAAATCAAGGAGATTTTTAAAAACAATGAAGAGAATTTTAAAGCTCTGGGAAGCTTTATCCATGAACGGTTGTCTCTAATAAGGTCTAAATTAATCGCTGATATTAAAAGCGTCTTAAATGAAGAACAGAAGCTCAAATTCGAGGCTATGATTACCAGATATCTTGAGCAGAGACAAAAAGAGATGGCCAAAAGAAAAACAAAATCAAAAAACAAAGGAGAAGATAAATGAAGAAGAAAATTATCTTGACAGTTGTAATCCTGGTTATTATTGCCGGTCTTGTTTTAAGTTTTACTCTTTTTAAAAACAACAACAACCATAGCTTAAAATATAAAAAAGAGCCGGTTGACAGAGGTGACATCGCCGCTGTTGTCGTTACTAGTGGCACTCTTAATCCAGTGACGATTGTTGATGTCGGCAGTCAGGTCTCAGGCCGGATTGCCAAACTTTATGCTGATTTTAATTCTCATGTCAAAAAGAATCAGATAATAGCTGAGCTTGACCAGAGCTTTTACCTAACTCGAGTCCAGCAGAATAAAGCTAACTATGAGAGAGCCAAAGCCGCCCTGGAAAAAGCCAAGGTAACTTTAGAAAATTTAAAGAGAAAATATGATAGAAGCCTCGACCTTTTCCAAAAAAATCTTATCTCCTATGAAGAAAAGGAAACTGCTGAAACTCAATATTTTAATGCTGTAGCTGACCTAAAATCAGCTGAAGCTAATTTGGAGCAGGCAAAATCTCAGTTGGAATCAAGCAGAGTCGACCTGGCTTATACGATTATCAAATCACCCATAGATGGAATTGTCATTTCCCGAAATGTCAATGTGGGCCAAACTGTAGCTGCCAGCTTCCAGGCTCCTGTGCTTTTCAGAATAGCCAATGATCTAAGTAAAATGCAAGTTGAATGCAGCGTTGATGAAGCCGATATAGGCAAAATTAAAGACGGCCAGAAAGCCACTTTCACAGTTGACGCTTTCCCAGATGAGACTTTCAGTGGAAAAGTTACTCAGGTAAGGTATTCTCCTGAAGTTGTCCAGAATGTGGTCACTTACACGACTATTGTTGAGGTTGATAACCCTGAAATAAAATTAAGACCAGGCATGACCGCTACTGTTTCTATAATTACTGATGAAGCTAAAAATGCTTTAAAAGTTCCCAACGCCGCTCTCCGTTTTACACCGCCTCTTTCCCCTGAAGAAATGAAAAAGATAATGGAAGACATGCGCAAAGAGATGGTTGCCAGGAGAGGAACTACTACCTCCTCTTCTTCCAATAAACCAGCGAGCAGACAGACAGACAGAGAGCAGCAACCTGCTTTTATGTTTGGCTCTCAGACAAAGAAGCCAAAAAATGTAGGGAGAGTTTGGATAGAAGATAAACAGGGTAAATTGAAGCTCGTATTTATCCGAACCGGCGTCACGGATAATACCTATACTCAAGTCGTCAGGGGCAACCTGAAAGAAGGCCAGTTAGTTATCACCGGCCTTTCCTCCGGCCAAGAAGGAAATCAAGGGGGACCTCCCCCCGGAAGAGGAATGATGTTTTTCAGGCGGTGAATAAAATAAAGAGGACAGCATGCCATGGACAATAACATTCTCATCCACTTTGAAAATTTAATTAAAATCTATAAAATCGGAGAAACAGAGGTTAGGGCCTTAAGAGGCATCAGCAGCAGTATCCGCAGCGGTGAATTTGTGGCCATTATGGGCCCTTCTGGCTCTGGAAAATCAACCTTGATGAATATTCTTGGTTGCTTAGACCGCCCAACTAAAGGGAAATATTTATTAGAAGGAGAAGAGGTTTCTACCCTCAACAAAAATGAATTAGCCCGCATTCGCAACAAGAAAATTGGCTTTGTTTTTCAGACCTTCAACCTCCTGCCACGAACTTCAGCCCTGGAAAACACTGAACTTCCTCTGCTTTATTCTAATGTACCCAGTAAAAAAGCTAAGGCTTTAGCCCTTAAGGCGTTGGCTTCTGTCGGCCTCGAAGGGCGCGAGCTCCACTATACTAATCAGCTTTCTGGAGGAGAACAGCAGCGGGTGGCCATTGCCCGAGCTCTGATCAATGATCCTCCAGTTGTCCTGGCTGACGAGCCAACTGGAAATTTAGACAGCAGAACAGGCCAGGAAATAATGGAGATTTTCAAAAAACTCAACCAGGAAAAAAAGATAACCGTCATCCTGGTTACTCATGATCCAGAAGTAGCTGAGTATGCCAACCGTCGTATTTATCTCAGAGATGGGCAGATTGTTAAAGAAGAAAAGGAGTAAAAAATGAATTTAATTAGAATAATTCAAGTCTCTCTAAGGGCCTTGGGCCGTAATAAGATGCGCTCTTTTCTAACCGCTTTAGGAATTATTATCGGAGTAGGAGCAGTCATAGCCATGATTAGTATCGGCCAGGGTGCCAAAAAAGCTGTTGAAGAAAAATTTAATTCAATTGGCACTAATCTCCTTTTCGTCCGCCCAGGCAGCCGGTCCTTCAAGGGACGCCATTTTGGAGCTGGCACCTACAATACCCTTAAACCCGAAGATGCTGAAGCTATCTTAGCTCAATGTGATGCAGTTCGCTATATCTCAGCCAACGTTTCAACTAGAGACCAGACAGTTTATAGTAACAAAAATTGGAATACCTCTATCCAGGGAGTTGGAGCTCATTTTCCTGAGATTAGAAATTGGCCTGTCGAAGAGGGAAGCTTTTTTGATGAAAATATGGTTAAATTAGCCGCTAAAGTCTGCGTTTTAGGCAGTGAAGTCAAGGCCAATCTTTTCGGTGATGAAGATCCACTCGGTAAGATTATTAGAATCAAAAAAATACCCTTTCGGGTGATTGGCGTCTTAGAGTCAAAGGGAGAATCCGGCGGCTGGTTCAATCGCGATGATATGATTGCCGCTCCTTACACTACCGTCCAAAAAAGACTGCTGGGCATAGATCATATTCAATCCATTGATGTTTCAGCCGTGTCTATGAACCATACAGAAGAAGCTATGAGGCAGATCGAAGAATTGCTCAGGGTAAGGCATAAAATTGCTCCAGGAGCAGAAGATGATTTCAATGTCCGCAACTGGTCAGAAATTGCCGAAAGCGCGGCCGAGTCAACCCGCATTCTGACCATCCTTTTAGGAGGTATTGCCTCTGTCTCTCTCCTGGTCGGTGGCATAGGCATTATGAATATCATGCTGGTTTCAGTAACCGAGAGGATAAGAGAAATTGGCATCAGAATGTCGGTAGGTGCCAGAGAAAAAGATATTCTCTTCCAGTTCCTAACAGAGGCTGTTGTTCTCAGCTTATTAGGCGGGTTATTGGGAATCGGCATGGGACTCCTAACCTCCGAGCTCATCTCCCATTTTGCTGGCTGGAAAACTTTTGTTTCCCCTGGAGCTATTGTCCTTGCTTTTATTTTTGCGGCTTCTGTGGGCATCTTTTTCGGCTTTTATCCAGCTCGAAAAGCATCCAAGTTAGATCCAATCGAAGCTCTAAGGTATGAATAAACTTCTGCTCGTTCGTCTTTTATTTATGAACAAAAAATATGAAGACTATCCAAGGAGGATAAAGATGACCAAGAAAATTATGGCAATTATAATTTCTTTAACTTTTATGCTGTCTGCTCTTTCCGCCGCTCAGCAGGAAAAGGCTTTTTCCTTGAGCCTTGAAGACTGTATTCTCAAAGCTATGGAAAATAATCTAGGCCTGGCTGTCCAGGTTTTAACTCCTGAGTTGGCTGATATTTCAGTGTCTATGGCCAAGGAAAAATTTATGCCACAACTTTCTCTTAGCTATGACAAAACCAACAACAACTCTGCCTCTTATTCCTGGCTAGATGCTGCTGGCCAGGTTACGACTAAATACACCTCTTATTCTGCCCAAATTAATCAGCTCATTCCTACTGGCGGTAACTTTTCAATTTCTCTTTCCACCTATATTAACGACACTAACCGCAGATTCCAGACTATTAATCCTCGCTATGGTAGTACCTTGCGGTTTAATTTCAATCAACCCCTTCTAAAAAATTTTGGCTTTAAAATGGCCCGTCGAGAAATAATTATTGCTCAAAACAACCGAGAAATATCTGAAAATCAATTCAAAAAAACGGTTATGGATACTATTTACAGTGTTGAAGAGGCCTATTGGAATCTTGTTTACAGCATTGAAAATTTGAAAGTTATGAAACAATCTCTGAAGTTAGCCCAAGAGCTTTTGGAGAAAAATAAAAAAGCAGTGGAAATAGGCACCTTAGCCCCTATTGAGATCCTGAGCGCCGAAGAGCAGGTAGCCAGCCGCCAAGCAGATATTCTAGAAGCGGAGGCTTTAGTCAAGAATAATCAAGATCTGATTAAAACGGTAATTAATATTGGAGCTGAAGCTAAAACGCCAGAACTGGTGAAAATAATCCCTAAAGATAGACCTGTTTACAAGAAAAAAGAAATGACCTTAGAACAAGCTCTGTCTATAGCCATGGCTAACCGTCCTGACCTCAAGGCCACAAGGATTGACCTAAAAAATAAGGAGCTGAACTTAAGTTATGCTAAAAACCAGCTTTTCCCTGATTTAAGCCTTAACGCTTCCTACTGGAGCCCGGGAATAGGCGGAGACCGAGTTCTCTATCTTAATAATAATCCTTTAAGTGGGGTAGTTGTAGGATCAATTCCGGGAGGCGTTTCGGATGCCCTAAAAGATGCCATCGGTTTTAAGTACAAGAACTGGACCATAGGCCTCACCTTATCTCTCCCTCTTAATACTTTTATCTCCCGGGCTGCTTTTGCTCAGGCTAGGGTTAGCTTAGACCAAGCTCTCCTTCAGCTCAAAAATCAAGAACAACAGGTTTACCTTGAAATAAAAAACGCTCTCAGGGATGTCCAAACCAATTACCAGAGAGTCGAGGCCAGAAGAGTAGCCAGGGAGCTGGCCGAAAAGAAACTGGAAGCCGAACAGGAAAAACTCCGAGTGGGCTTAAGCACCAATTATTTTGTCCTCCAGTACCAGAGAGACCTAACAAATGCCCAGACCATGGAATTAAGAGCTATTATCGATTACAATCTTTCTTTAGCCCGTTTAAATAGAGCCTTAGGTCTTACTCTTAAAGAAAAAAATATATCCATTTCCAGGATATTAAAGTAAAATAGCATCTTTTTAGGAGAAAGATTTAAAAAGACAAAATAATTAGCTTATAAAAAACGGCCAAAAATGAAGAAAACAATTATATTAGGGGTATTTCTTTTTCTCAGTGCTTCCTTTCTTTCTTTGGCATTAACTGCCAATAGGGACTATTATGTTAATTTACCGGAGTTTTCTCGTCCTCCCAAAATAGATGGATATTTAGAAAACCCACTCTGGCAAAAAGGAGCGGTGATTGATACTTTCACTCAATATGAGCCGCAAGAAGGGGCCCAGCCCTCTGAAAAAACGGTGGCTTACCTCGGCTATGATAAAAAAAATCTGTACATTGCCGTCCGCTGCTTTGATTCAAATCCCAGAGCGGTCAGAGCCACTCTGACTGAAAGAGATAAGGTCTATGGTGATGATGTGGTCACCATTTATCTGGATACTTTCAATGATAAAAAAAGAGCCTTTGTCTTTGAGGTAAATGCCTGTGGTGTTCAAACAGATGGTATATACACTGAAACTAGACGAAGGCGGCGGGGTATGGGCTGGCAAATGTTTGATAAAAATTGGGATACATTTTTTCTATCTGATGCCAAGGTGGACAGCCAAGGCTATATAGTTGAATTAGCTATTCCCTTTAAAAGCTTACGCTTCCCCACCGGTCAGCCTCAAATTTGGGGATTACAGATCTCTCGCTCTATCAGACGCAAAAATGAAGAGATCTATTGGCATCCTCGCTCCCGTAATGTCAACGGCTTTTTAATTCAAGCTGGTACTCTGGAGATAGATGGTCGGGTAGAAATGGGTAAAAATTTGGAAATAATGCCAGTGGTTACTGGTCTTAAGCAATCTGGTCAAAAATTAGACCCTGAAGCTGGACTTAATCTTAAATATGGCATAACCTCTGATCTAACGGCGGATATAACCTACAATCCTGATTTCAGCCAAGTGGAAGCAGACATGCCACAAATCGATGTCAACCAGAGATATGCTCTTTATTACCCTGAAAAAAGGCCTTTTTTCCTGGAAGGGAAAGATTTTTTTGACACACCGTTGGAGCTGGTTTATACCCGAACCATTGTCAATCCTCAATGGGGAATAAAACTTTCAGGCAAAATGGGTAAAACAACTCTAGGCTTCTTGAGTGTCTACGATGAGGATCCGATTTTTATAAATATTGAAGAAGAAGAAGAAGAAGAAGAAGAAGAAGAAGAAGAAGAAAACATTTATAAAGCCTTAATAAATGTATTTAGGCTAAAAAGGGATCTCTATCCTGAATCGCATCTGGGGTTTATCCTTACCGACAAAGAAATGGGTTTTTCCTGGCATTCTATAACTACCGATTATAACCGGGTAGCTGGTGTTGATGGCCATTTCAAATTTCTTAAATATTACAGATTCTCTTTCCAGGTACTAAGTTCAAACAGCAAGGTAGGAGCAGAAAAAACAGGCATCGTTCCAGCCACCAGTTTTAATCTCAGTCATGTCTCCCGCCATTTAAACTTTTCCATAGATGTTAACACTATTCCTCCTGATTTTGAAGCAGCTAGTGGCTTTTTCCGCCGCAAGGATATAAAGTCACTAAACAGTCGTTTTGGCTACACCTTTCTTCCCCAAAATAAATGGATAATTTCCATCCGTCCCAACTTTCAATACCGAAGAATTTATGATTTTGACAATACTTTAACTGATGAACAATTAGAATTTTCCAATTTTATCCAGGGATGGAGGCAGTCTCATATCTGGGCAACCTTTTCTTCTTCTCTGGAAAGGTATAGAGGTATTAATTTTCATAAAAAAAATTTCAGGGCTAATTTAAGCTCTGAGCCTTTTTCCTGGCTCAGTGCTAGTATTTCTTATTCTTTCGGAGACGGAATTTACTATGAGGACGACCCCTATTTAGGTTATAAAATATCAAGAGGTATAAGATTAACCTTAAAGCCTGTGTCCAACCTTCGCCTTTTTTACAATTTAAAAAATGATAAATTCTATAAGAGCAAGGGTGGAGACAAAGTTTATTCAATAAATATCATTAGCCAGAGAATTAGTTATCAACTTTCCCGGCCTCTATCTCTCCGCTTGATTACTGACTACAACGATTATTACAAAAAACTTTATATAAGCCTTCTCTTTAGCTATATCTACAGGCCAGGAACTGTCTTTTACTTTGGCATAGAAGACAACCAGGAAAAAGATGAAGCTGGGATTTTTAGAGTTACCGGCCGCTACTACTTCATGAAATTTTCTTATTGGTGGCGAATATAAAACTTTAAGATTATTTTTACTCGACGAATCATATCAATTATATATAATATCAATTGAGCAATTATTCAAATAAATCATTATTAAAAAACTGAAATTAAAAGCTTATGAATAAAATAAATTCCGGAAAAAATACATTTATTCCGTCTCTGCTATCAACAAGAACAAAGTAAATAAAGTAAAAAAATTTATGAAGTCAGAAGATGTAATTATTCGTTTGGCCAAAACTTTCAAGGCTTTATCTGATCCTACAAGAGCTAATCGAAAATTTAAGGGTTCAGGTCTTCTCATTTGACAAAAAATTAATGTTAAATGTAAAAACTGAGCTTAGCCTTTTCGTTTTATTTGTCAAAAAACTAATGTCAAATGTGAAGACCTGAACCCTTTTACTTCTTTAAAAGCTTGAACTTTTTTTTAAATAATGTTATTATTACAACCAAATAAAAGCTCCAAATTTTTCATCAAGCTTGAATCTGGGAGAAGAAAATTATGAACAGGAAGCTTATAAGACCTAACTTTTCTGAAATCAAAGAAAAAATGAGCAAAGAATCAGCTAAAAAGAAGTCTCATCCTCCTTCTGATACATTTGCTGAAAATTATTATTATTTAAAGCAAATGAATAAAAAAACCCTGATGGCTGTAGTTCTTAACGATAGTCAAACCATTGAAGGCTACATTGAATGGTATGACAGAAACTGCATTAAAGTTAATCGAAATGATGCCCCTAATCTTTTAATTTACAAAAGCAGCATCAAGTATCTTTATAAAGCAAACGATAAGAAAAAACCTAAAGAAAATCAAAAATCTGAAAATAAATAAGAACAATGCCGCTGCTCAGGATCGGAATATCAATAGGCGATCCTGGGGGGATCGGGCCAGAAATTACCATTAAGGCCCTAGCTTCAAAAAAATCTCTTCCCCCTGCTCATTATATAATCTTTGGATCGTCTTCCATCATTACCGAAGAACAAAAAAAACTTGGACTCGATTTAGAAGTTGCCCCATTTAAAAATAAAAAACATTCTCCAAAACCTTCTGTGTTTATCTGGAATACATCTCCTCTGCCTTCTGCGGCATCGAAAGGATATCCTTCAGCCGCCAATGGTCAAGCTTCTTTTCAATTTTTTAAAGAAGCCGTTATTCAAGCCCAAAACGGCACTATTCAAGCCGTGGTTACAGCGCCTATCTCAAAAACATCATGGAAAATGGCCGGTTTGTCCTGGTCTGGTCACACTGATTTTTTAAGCCATTTTTATCCCCAAGCTATTATGAGCTTCTGGTCCGAGAGATTAAAAGTTGCTCTTTTCAGCCATCATCTTCCTTTAAATGAAGCTTTAAAGAAAGTCAAAAAGACAAATTTATCTAAATTTTTTATCCAGCTTGACCAGAGTGTAAAAAAAATAAAATCAGAACAATTTAACTTCTTGGTGGCCGGTTTAAATCCTCATGCTGGCGAAAATGGTCTCTTGGGAAGCGAGGAACAGATAGAAATCATACCAGCTGTTCGCAGGGCTCAAAAAGAGGGTGTAAATATAGAGGGCCCTTATCCTCCGGATGTTATTTTTCGTCTCGCCTTAGATTGCCCCCAGAAAATCGTTATCGCCCTCTATCACGACCAAGGGCTTATTCCCTTTAAGCTTTTATCCTTCCAAGAAGGAGTCAACTTAACCCTTGGTCTTCCTTTTATCAGAACTTCCCCTGACCACGGGACTGCCTTTGATATTGCCGGCCAGGGTAAAGCCAACCCTTTAAGTATGGTTAAAGCCATCCAGCTGGCCGCCAGCTTATCTCCATCTCTTTAGATCAGCCTGCATTTCGCGCTCTCTGTCTCTTTCTCTTATAGCCTCTCTTTTTTGATATTCTTTTTTGCCCTTGGCTAGCGATATCTCAACCTTTATTTTGCCTTTTTTATTAATCATTACTTTGGTAGGAATCAAAGTTAACCCTTTTTCTTTAATTTTACCTGTTAAACGCTTTATCTCTCGTCGGTGAAGAAGGAGCTTCCTTGTTCTTCGAGGTTCATGGTTAAATCTATTAGAAGCCTCATAAGGACTGATATGGCAGTTGACCAGAAAAACTTCCCCTCCTTTTATCTCGGCGTAACTTTCTTTTAGACTAATCCTGCCTTCCCTAATCGATTTTACCTCACTGCCAAAGAGAGAAATACCTGCCTCTAAACTTTCAAGTATCTCATAATTAAAATAGGCTTTTTTGTTAGTGGCTATAACTTTCATCAGAATTCCCTTCTTGCTCCCTGTGGACAACAATTTTGACCAGGCTGATATGCCGTTTATTCATTTTTTCAACGATGAATTTATGACCCTCATAATCTAACTCATCCCCCTCTTTAGGAATTTTCCCAAATTGATAAAGAAAAAAGCCAGCCAGGCTAGTATACTCAGGCTTTTCCGGTAAAGCTAACCAGGGAAGTTTTTCATTAATGTCTTTAATCGAAGCTACTCCTTTTACTAAATAAACCTCCCTTTCGATAGGAATTATCCATTCCTCCCCTTCAGTGTCAAATTCATCTTGAATTTCACCAATAATTTCCTCAATTATGTCCTCTAGAGTAACAATTCCCTCTACAGTTCCGAATTCATCAACCACAAAGGCAAAATGGACAGCCTTTTCCTGCATTTGAATTAGAGTCTTCTCTAAAGAAGCTGCTTCCGGGATAAATAGGGGTTTTCTAAGCAGCTCATCCAACTTAAATTGTTTATTATCTATAAGATAAGGAATTATATCTTTGGCATGTATAAAACCCTCAATGTTATCCATCCTATCCTTAAAAACTGGATAGCGCGAAAAACCAGCAGAAATAATAAGCTCCAATATTTTTTTTAAGGAAGCTTTTTTTTCTATTGCTTTAACCTGAGGGCGGGGTACCATAATTTCCCTAATCGGCCGAGAACCGATTTCCAAAACGCCCGCAATCATTTTCTTTCTCAGGGAAGATATGCCCTTTCCTCCTATAGTCAACAGGCTTCTAATCTCCTCTTCATCAAGAGAAGAAGGAAGTCCTAAAGTCTTTCTCTGGGATGAAGGAAACATCAAGCGTGAAAAAAAAGTAAAAAATTGAACCAAAGGGTAAAAAAGAATGATAAAGATCCTGATTGGGCGGACAAAGAGGAACGAGACCTTTAGAGGATTATAGGCGGTATAAGTCTTTGGTGTTATTTCAGATAAAAGCAAAATTAAAAAAGTAGTTGTAATAGTAGCTAACAATACTGCCTCATTTTTATCATTGATGAAGGAGACAAAAATAAAAGTAGATACGGAAGCAGCAGCGGTGTTGACCAGCGTATTACCAATCAGAATAGTGGCCAGAAGGTTATCCATTCTTTTGATCATTTTGCGGACAAGTTTGGCTTTTTTTATTCCTTTTTTTTCTAAATAATCAAGCTTATAAGGGTTAGCAGCGATGAAAGCTGTCTCTGATGAAGAAAAAAAAGCACTCAAGAGCAAAAATAGGAAAAAAAGAATCAATCCCGGAAAAAGCATAGTTTTGAAGCTCAGGACTCTATCTGAGACTGGACATCTTTAAAGCAAATAGACAATGATTGAAGGACCTTTCTCTCAATTTCTGTAGAAGGCAGAGAAGAAACCTCTGAGATTTCAGTAACAATAAGATTTTTGGCTCTTTCCATCATTTTTTTCTCACGGAAGGAAAGCGGTTTGATCAAGTTAAGATAGTAAAGGCTTTTCAGAACAAGAGCCATGTCAAGAATCGATCCTGATTTCATAAGAGTTAGATGTTCTTTATATCGTCCCTTCCAATTCTTGGTTACATCAACCTGTCCATTTCTCATGAACTCAAATATCTCATCAATCGTATCTTCAGAGATTGGCTTGCGAATTCCTATTTCACCAGCGTTGGCAGAGGGAACTAAAACTAAGGTATTATTGGCCAAAATTCTTACATGATAAATTTTGAAGTTTTCCCCATAATAATTTTCTTCTTGAATATCTTCAATTATACCCAGGCCCTGATTGGGATAGATTATCTTATCTCCAATCTTGAATGAATTCATTTTTTTTAATTATAATCCAAGGAGGGAGAGGAGTCAAATTTTTGCCTGAGGAAGAAAATCAGAAATGCTTGACAGACACAGCCTAGTTTATTAACATACCATTTCAAATAACCATAAATTAAGAGAAAAATGAAAAGAACATTTCAACCTAACAGAAGAAAAAGAAAAAAGACCCATGGTTTTCTGGTCAGGATGAAAACCAAAGGCGGTCAGCACATCATCAAGAACCGCAGAAGAAAAGGCAGAAAAAAACTCTCCGCTTAATGGGTGAAACTTTCAGTCCTCAGGAAAGAATTAAAAAAAAGAGTGAGTTTTTACTTCTCTATAAACAGGGCCGGCGCTACAAAGGAGAACATTTCAGCCTCATTTATTTGCCTAATAATTTATTATTTTCTCGATTTGCTGTAGTAGTCAGCCGAAAAGTGGGCGATGCTGTTGATAGAAACAAAATAAAAAGATGGCTGAGAGAACTTTTCCGCAGGAATAAAGAACTTTTAAAGAACCCGATGGATATAATAGTCATTCCTAAAAAAGATATTATGGAACTCTCCTGGAGTTTTATCCGTAAAGAATACCTGACAGCTATCGATTTTATCAATCAAAATAATCAACCCCGATGAAATATATAGCCTTATTTTTAATTAAAATTTACCAATTATTAATTTCGCCTATCTTCGGCCACACCTGTCGTTTTTATCCTTCATGCTCAAATTACACCTATCAGGCAATAAGAAAGTTCGGCTTTATAAAAGGAATCTTTCTGGGAAGTAAGAGGCTCCTAAAATGCCATCCTTTACACCCTGGAGGAATTGACCCTGTTCCCTAAAGGGTTTGCCTATGGAAAAAAGAGTATTACTGGCCATTGTCCTTTCATTTTTAGTTCTGGTTCTCTATCAAGCTCTCTTTGTTAAAAAACCAGCCCCCGCAACTCCTGAAATCTCGCCAAAGGTAGAAAAGACTCCAGCCCAAAAACCTTCTCAGAAAGCGGAAAAGCCATTGCCGCCAACTCCACCTAAAGAAAAACCTCAAGAAAAGAATTTGCAGCCGCTGGCAGCAGCCCAAGAAAAAGAAATAATTATTGATACTTCCCTTTATCGAGCTGTGTGGAGTAATAAAGGAGCTGTTCTTAAAAGTTGGCAGCTCAAACAATATAAAAACGAGAATAAGGAAAACCTGGAGCTTGTTTCTCTTCAAAGCCAAGAAATAAATAAATACCCTTTTGCCCTCCAAACAGAGGACGTTACTTTTAATAACGAAATTAATCATGCTCTCTATAAATTCTCTACATCTTCGCTTAAGCTGAGCCAAGGCCAAAAAGGCGAACTCCATTTCACTTATGCAGATGTCGCTGGTAACAGAGTTGAAAAAATATTCATTTTTCAGGGAGGAAAATATTCATTTGAAGTCAAGCTAAAAGTCTGGAAAAAAAACCAGCCTATTGAACCCGGTCTCCTCTGGGGGCCCAGCTTAGGTAATCCTACCCTCGATCAGCAGAAAAAAAGGTTTGGAGGTGGCCGAGGGGTGGCTGTTTTTACAGCCAATAAGGTCTATCACCAAAATGAGAAAAAATTCAAGCCGGAAAAAAGTTTATTCAATTTTATCAGCTGGGCAGCTTATGAAGACAATTATTTTACAGCTGTTTTTATCACTTCCTCTCAACAGGCTAAAGCCACCTTTATCAAAGAAATAAAAGATAAATCTCCTTATTTTTTCCTTTCACTAACCAATCCTCTTAAAGCTTATATTGGACCAAAGGAATATGATACCCTTAGCAAATTCGGGGCTAATTGCCAAAAATTAATAAGGTTCGGTTTTTTTGGATTCATTGCCCAGATTTTGCTTAAAGCAATCAAATCTATCCACAGCGCTATTCCTAATTGGGGTTTCTGTATAATCATTTTAACCTTAATCATAAAAATTATCTTTTTCCCTTTAACCTACAGCAGCACTCGTTCCATGGCCAAAATGCAAGAGCTTCAGCCCAAAATCAAAGCTCTCCGCGCTAAATATAAAAAAGCCAAACAGGATATAGCTCTCCGCCGCAAAATGAATGAAGAAATAATGAAACTCTACAAGGAACATGGCATAAATCCGGCCGGAGGCTGCCTGCCGATGTTGGTTCAGATTCCTATCTTTTGGGGATTTTTCCGTCTATTGGTTGTTGGTATCGAATTTAGACAGAGTCCATTTATTTTCTGGATAAAAGACCTCTCAGTCAAAGATCCATATTATGTTACTCCAATATTAATGGGCATTACTCAGTTTATAAGCCAGAAATTGACTCCCACTTCAGCTGATCCAACCCAAGCAAAAATGATGTTGATTATGCCAGTGGTTATGACTATTTTCTTCATGAATTTCCAAAGCGGCTTAGTTCTTTATTGGTTGACCAATAATGTCCTTCAAATTGGACAGCAACTCATCATGAATCGACTCATGCAAAAGAAAAAGAGAGAATCTCATGGAAAAAAAAGAAGAAAAAAATAAT